>NZ_JBEXVF010000014.1:0-186149 GCF_040629235.1 Amycolatopsis sp. NPDC005961
CAGCGAACACACGGCCAGCGGCAACAGGATCGCGACGACCAGGCCGTACTGCGCGCCGTACGCGGCGAGGACGCCACCGAGCGCGTAGTTCGAACCGACCGAGAGGTCGATGCCGCCGGAGATGATCACGAACGTCATGCCGAGCGCGATCACGGCGAGGAACGAGCCCTGCAGCACGAGGCTGCGCAGGTTGTCCGCGGTGCCGAAGTGCGGGAACGCGAACCACGCGGCGGCGACGCCGAGCACGAGCACGACGGCCGCGCCCTGACGTTGCAGGACACCGGCGAAAGCGGCGTTGCGCGCGTTCGTCTGAGTACTGGTGGCGGTCATCGGCTGCTCCGCTCGCGCGCGACGTAGACCGCGACGACGATGATGGCCGCCTGGACCATCTGCGCGGTGGAGTCCGGCAGGTTGTGCTTGATCAGGGTGGCCTGGACGAGCTGCATGAGCAGCGCGCCGAACACGGTGCCGAGCACGCGGACCCGGCCGCCGGTCAGCGGCGTGCCGCCGACGACGACCGCGGTGATCGCGGACAGCTCCATGAGCAGGCCGACGTCGCTCGGGTCGCTGGCGGCCAGCCGCGACGTCGCCAGCACGCCGGCCATCGCGGCCAGTGCCCCGGAGATGACGTAGACGCTGATGAGCACGCGTTTCACCGGCAGCCCGGCCAGGGTGCTCGCGGCGCGGTTGCCGCCGACGGCGACCAGGTGCCTGCCGAACGTCGTGCGCTGCACGACCAGCCCGGCCAGCACCGCGAGCACGCCCGCGACGATGACCATGATCGGCACACCCAGGAAGTCACCGGTACCCAGCTCCAGGAACTCCTGGTTGTGCAGCTGGACGAGCTGGCCGTGGGCGATCACGAGCGCGAGCCCGCGGCCGCCGACCAGCAAGGCGAGTGTCGCGATGATCGGCTGGATCCCCAGGTACGCCACCAGGTATCCGCTGAACAGGCCGGAGACCACACCGGCGATGACGGCGACGACGATCGCCGTCAGGGGGCCGGCGCCGAGGTAGAGCGGGATGAGCGCGGCCGAGATCGACATCACCGAGCCGACCGACAGGTCGATGCCCTCGGTGCCGATCACCAGCGCCATGCCGAGCGCGACGATGCAGACCGGCGCCGCCTGCACCAGCTGGGTGCGGAAGTTGGCCGCGGACAGGAAGTTCTCGGTGAAGAAGACGTTGAACAGCAGCAGCACGACGACGGCCAGGTAGACGCCGTAGTTCTGCAGCCACGCCGTGACTTTCGCGCGGTCGGGGGTCTTCGTCAGGGTGGCGCTAGACATCGTTGTCAGCCTCGGCTGCTTCTGCTGCGATCGCGGTCAGGACGTTCTCCTCGGTGATGCGGTCGCCGGTCAGCTCGCCGACGACCGAGCCGTCGCGCAGCACGACCACGCGGTCGGAGCCGTCGATCAGCTCTTCCAGCTCGGACGAGATGAGCAGCACGCCGAGCCCTTCCTGCGCGAGCTCGTCGATCAGCGCCTGCACCTCGGCCTTGGCGCCGACGTCGATGCCGCGCGTCGGCTCGTCGAGCAGGAGGATCTTCGGACCGGTGGCGAGCCAGCGGGCGAGCAGTACTTTCTGCTGGTTGCCGCCCGACAGCTCCGACACCTTCTGCTCCGGGCTGGACGCCTTGATCCGCAGGCGTTCCATGAAGATCTTCACGACCTTGTCCTGCTTGGCCTTGCTGACCAGGCCGAACGGCGAGAGCGACGGCAACGCGGCCAGCACGATGTTCTCGCGCACGGACAGGTTCGGGATGATCCCGTCGGTCTTGCGGTCCTCGGCCAGCAGCGCGATCCCGGCGCGCATGGCGGCCTTGATCTTGCCCTTCTTGAGCGGTTTCCCGGCCAGCAGCACGGATCCGCCGTCGAGCGGGAACGCGCCGACGATGGCCCGCGCGGTCTCGCTGCGGCCGGAGCCGAGCAGGCCGGCGAGGCCGACGACCTCGCCGGGCCGGATGCTCACCGAGACGTCGTGCAGCTTCCGCATGCCGGACAGGTGTTCCGCCTTGAGCAACGGCTCGCGCTCGACGTCGTGTTCCTCGCCGAACGCCGTGACGCCCTCTTCGCGGATCTGCTTGATTTCGCGGCCGAGCATCTTGCTCACCAATTCGATGCGCGGCAGGTCCTTCAACGGTCCACTGTGGACGACCCGGCCGTCGCGCAGGACGGTGACGCTCTCGCAGACCCGGTACAGCTCGTCCATCCGGTGGCTGACGTAGACGATCGCGATGCCTTCCGCGTGCAGGCGGTTCAGCACCTCGAAGAGCGTCTCGACCTCGCGCGGCTCGAGCGACGACGTCGGTTCGTCCATGATGACGACCCTGGCGTCGGTCGAGACCGCGCGGGCGAGGGCGACCATCTGCTGCGCCCCGACCGCCAGGGTGTGCAGCGGGCGCTTGACGTCGTCGTCGATGCCGTAGCCCTTGAGCAGCTCGCGGGCATCGGCGTACATCTTGGACCAGTCGACGAGGCCGGCCTTCGTGCGCGGCTCGCGGCCGAGGAAGACGTTGCCGGCGATGCTCATCAGCGGGACGAGGTTGACCTCCTGGTAGATCGTGGAGATCCCGGCCCGCTGCGCGTCGATCGGCTGCTTGAACGTCACCGGCTCGCCGAGGTGGCGCACCTCGCCTTCGTCGGGCTGGTAGACGCCGGTGAGCACCTTGATGAGCGTGGACTTGCCCGCGCCGTTCTCGCCGACGAGCGCGTGCACCTCGCCCGGCCGGAGCGCGAAGCTGACGTCGTCGAGCGCGAGGGTGCCGGGGAACCGCTTGGTCACCCCGGCCACCTCGAGCACCGGTGCGGTCGTCATGGCGACGTCCTCTTCGGTGGCTGCCGTCATCAGTACGCGTTCCCGACCTTCTGGGACGCGTTGGTCTCGTCGTACTGGTCGTCGGTGATGACGACCGAGGCCGGAATGGCTTCGCCGCTCTCGAACTTCTGCAGCGTCTGGAAGGCCAGCGGGCCGAAGCGCGGGTTGGACTCGATCACGGCGTTGTAGCTGCCGTCGGCGATGAGCTGCACGGCGTTGCGGGTGCCGTCGATGGAGACGACCTTGACGTCCTTGCCCGGCGTCTTGCCCGCCGTCTTCAGCGCGTTGACCGCGCCGACGCCCATCTCGTCGTTCTCGGCGTACACCGCGGTGATGTCGGGGTGGCTCTGGATGAGCTGCTCCATCACGGCCTGGCCCTTGGAGCGGTCGAACTCGCCGGTCTGCTCGGCGACCACGGACAGCCCGGACGTCTTGGCCAGCTCGTCCTTGAAGCCCTTGGTGCGGTCGGTGGTCACGTTGTTGCCGGACGAGCCGAGCAGGATCGCCACCTTGCCGGTGCCGCCGGTGACCCGCGCCATCTCCTGCGCGGCGCGCTTGCCCTGCTCGACGAAGTTCGAGCCGATGAAGGTCAGGTAGTCGGTGCAGGGCTGCGACGTCACCTTGCGGTCGATGGTGACGACCGGGACCTTCTTGGCCTTCGCCGCGTCGAGCGCGGGCTGGAGGCCGTCGGAGTTCAGCGGCGCGACGACGAGCAGCTGCGCGCCGCGGTCGAGCATCGACTTGATGTCGCTGATCTGCTTGTTCAGGTCGCTCTGGGCGTTCGTGACGAGCAGCTTGTCGCTCGCGATGCCGAGCTTGGCGGCTTCGTCCTTGATGGACTGCGTCTCGGCGATCCGGAAGGGGTTGGCTTCCTTTTCGGACTGTGAGAAACCGACCACCGCGGTCTTCAGGTCGACCTTCGGGTAACCGGTCTTGTCGATGGTGCAGCCGTCGGCGCTCGGGGCGACGGACTGCGCGGACGCGGCCGGGCCACCCCCGTTGGAGGGGGCGGCCGGGGTCTCTTCCCGGCTGGTGCAGGAGGTGAGGGTGAGCGCGGCGGCGGCCGCGGTGACCAGGACCAGGCGGGGACGGGTGGACAGCGGCACGGTGACTCCTCGGGCAGCGACGGTGGGGCCCGCTCACCGGGGTGATCGGAGTCACCGCGGGAGCCTTGAGGTACTTTTTACATCGTTGGAACAACGTTGTAAACCGGCAAATTGTCGCTATGCTTCGGCCCACCATCTGAGAAGGAGCCGCCCGTGACCGTGACGCTCAAAGACGTCGCCACGCTCGCCGGAGTGTCGGTGAAGACGGTGTCGAACGTGGTGAACGGCTACGCGTTCGTCAAGCCGGAGAACCGCCGGCGGGTGGAGGAAGCCCTTGCGGCGACCGGGTACCGGCCCAACGTGGGTGCGCGCAACCTGCGTCGCGGCCGCACGGGGTTCCTGGCGCTGATGGTGCCGGAGCTGTCGATCCCGTACTTCGGCGAGCTGGCGGGCCTGGTCATCACGGCGGCGCAGAAGCGCGGCTGGAGCGTCCTGATCGAGCAGACCCAGGGGACGCGGTCCCGGGAGCGGGAGACACTGTTCTCGCTGGGCCCGCACCTGGTCGACGGGGCCTTGGTGCACCCGGAGGCCCTGGAGGCGGCGGACTTCCCGTCGCCGGGCGAGATCCCGCTGGTGATGCTGGGCGAGCACGCGGTCGACGTGCCGATCGACCACGTGGCGATCGACAACGTCCTCGCGGCGCAGACGGCGGTGTCCCACTTGGCGTCTTTGGGGCGCACACGGATCGCGGCGATCGGCCGAAACCCGGCTCGTGGGACGTCTTCGCAGCGTCTGGCCGGGTATCGAGCGGGACTTGCCGCGGCCGGTCTGTCCTATTCGGACGCATTGGTGGCACCGGCGGAGAAGTGGCACCGCTCGGTGGGGGCGGCGGCGATGCGGTCGTTGCTGGCGTCGTCATCGCCGCCGGACGCGGTGTTCTGCTTCAACGACCTGCTGGCGATCGGCGCGTTGCGGGCGGTGGCGGAGCTGGGGCTGCGGGTGCCGGAGGACGTGGCGATCGTGGGGTTCGACAACAACGAGGAGAGCGCGTTTTCGCTGCCGGCGTTGACGACGATCGCCCCGGACAAGACCGCCCTGGCCGAGGCGGCGATCGACCTGGTGCACCGGCGCATCACGGGGGACAAGACCCTGCCGGCGCAGGACATCCAGACGCCGTTCGCGTTGGAGATCCGGGAAAGCACCCAGGGCCGCTGAGCGTCAGCAGGGCGCGACTGCTCCGGTCGTGCCGACCGCGCACCAGCCGGGATGGGTCGCGAGCCAGGCGTCGCGTTCACGATCGACGTCCTCCTGCGACAGCCCGCGGGCCGCGTTCAGGCAGCCGCCGGTGGCGCAGTCTTCGGCCTTGGGGCGGGTCGTCTTGGGTGCGGGCTTCGCCTTCGTGACGGCTCTGGTCACCGTCGTGGGCACGGTTTCGGTCGTGGTGACGGTGGCCGTGACGGTCACTGGCTCGGCGGTGACGGTCGTCGGCACCGGCTGCGGAGTCTGCGCGGCGGGCGCGGCCGTGCAGCCGCTGGCCAGCACGGCGGCCGCCAGTATCCCGGCGGCGGTGGCGAAGTGACGCATGGTCAGGACTTTCGGGTGCGGCGGACGATCCACCCACCATCCGCCCGCCCCGGCGAGGTCACCAGGGCCGTTGGACCCGAGACGAACCGGCCGACTCGCGTACCCAGCTGGACGACTCGCGTACCCAGCCGGACGACACGCGTACCCAGGCGGACGACTCGCGTACCTGGGTGGACGACACGGCCTGGCTGTCTGCGGTGCGGCGTGTCGTCCGTTCCGGTGCGCGTGTCGTCCGCGCGAGTACGCGTGTCGTCCGCCTGAGTACGTGGGCTAGCGCTTGGGCCAGTGCCAGGAAGGGCGGTCCAGGCGGCCTTGGCCCACCAGCTTTGTCTCGCCGTTTTCCTTCTCCAGCTCCAAAGTCCCGACGTCGGCGATTTCGGAGAGAGCACGGATCAACGGCGAAGCGTGCGAAACCACCACCAGCTGGGTCTCCTTCGCCGCCGTGGCGATCAACGCCGCCAGGGCCGGGAGCAGGTCGGGGTGCAGGCTCGTCTCCGGCTCGTTCAGCACCAGCAGCTCCGGCGGCCGCGGCGTCAGCAACGCCGCCACCCACAGCAGGAAGCGCAACGTCCCGTCCGACAGCTCCGCCGCCGACAGCGGGCGCAGCAACCCGTGCTGGTGGAACCGGACCGACAGCGAACCCTCCGTGGAAACCACCGAAAGCCGGGATCCCGGGAACGCCGCGTCCACGAGGGACGCCAGCTCCGCGGCCCGGCCCACCTCGATGATCGTCTGCAACGCCGCCGCCAGGTCCGCGCCGTCGTGGGACAGGACCGGCGTGCGCGTTCCGATGCGGGGCTCGCGGGCCGGGGCCGACGCGTCCGTGCGGAAGTGGTCGTAGAACCGCCACGAGCGGATTCGCTCGCGCACCACCAGCAGCTCCGGGCACGCACGCGGGTCCGCGAACTCGCTCAGCATGCTGTCGGACAACCGGATCCGGTACGCGTCCGGATCCCACCCACCCGACGCGACCCGCGTGCGCACCGACGGGCCCGCCCGGTCGGCCAGCAGTGAAGCCGGTTTCAAAAAGGGCCCCGCCCACACCGCTTCCCGCTTGAACTCCGGGTCCAGGTTGAACATCGTCTCGCCCGGCACCGGCAACCCCAGGTCGAGGGCGTAGCCGAACTCGTCGCCGGCGAACCCCAGCCGCAGCCCGACCGCCTTCGTGCGCACCGTGCCCTGGACCCGCGCGCCCGGGCGCGCCCCGTTCTCCGGCCCCGCCCACAGCGTCGACGGCAGTCCGCCTTCGCGGGCCAGCGCCGCCACCGCGCCGTTGCGTGACGCGTCCGCCAGCAGCCGCAGCGCGCGGTACAGGCTCGACTTGCCGCTGCCGTTCGGACCCGTGACGACGGTCAGCCCGGACAGCGGCAGCACGAGGTCGCGCAGCGAACGGTAGTTCTCGACGGCCAGCGTGGTCAGCATGCCCCGAACCTAACCGTCACCTCCGACAGTTCGGATTCGTCCGATCTCTGTCCGGCGCAGCCGTTGACATCCGCGAACTCGACCAGCAAGAATCTGTCATCGTCGATCCTATAGGATCCGCGGCTGGCTGAATCGGGCCGTGGTCCTCCGATGTCTGACGAAGTCCCCACCGACCTCGAAGGAGTGGCCATGGCAGCACGCGGCAGACGGGCCCTGGGTGCCCTCGCCGGACTGACGGTGATCGCCGGCCTGCTCACGGCCCCAGCGGCCCCCGTGGCGACAGCGGCTCCAGCGGCGGCGGAACCCGCGGCGCGGCCCGTCGCCCAGAAGCCGTACCTGGGCTGGAGCAGCTGGAGCCTGGAGTCGACGAACTACCCGGGCGTCAACCCGACCGGCCCGGCCAGCTGGCTCACCGAGCAGCACGTCCTGCAGCAGGCCGACGTCCTCGCCGCGAAGTTCAAGCAGCACGGCTACACCTACGTCAACATCGACGCAGGCTGGGCGAACTCCTTCGACCGCTACGCGCGCCCGGTCGTCAACCCCACGACGTTCCCGGACGGCATGAAGTACGTCGCCGACTACGTCCACAAGAAGGGCCTGAAGCTGGGCTCCTACCTGGCCGTGGGCCTGGACCTCAAGGCGTACGACGACGGCAACTCCCCGATCGCGGGCACCACGAACTGCCACACCAGGGACCTCGTCTACCCGGACCTGCGCAAGACCAACGGCTGGGACTCCGCCTACAAGATCGACTTCGCGAACCCGTGCGCCCAGTCCTACGTGGACTCGGTGGCGCAGCTGCTGGCCGGCTGGGGCGTCGACTTCCTCAAGCTCGACGGCGTCGGCCCCGGCTCCTTCAAGGGCGGCGAGAACTACACCAACACCGCCGACGTCGAGGCGTGGCACCGGGCGATCGCCAAGACCGGCCGCCCGATGGAGTTCGTCGTCTCCTGGGCGCTGAGCCACCGCCAAGCCGACGCCTGGAAGACCAACACCAACGGCTGGCGGGTCGACACCGACGTCGAGTGCTACTGCGACACGCTCGTGACCTGGGACAACTCGGTCAAGCAGCGCTGGAACGACGTCGTGCAGTGGATCCCCGACGCCGGCCCCGGGCACTGGAACAACCTCGACTCGCTCGACGTCGGCAGCGGCAAGATGGACGGCCTCACCCCGGCCGAGCGCCAGAGCTACCTGACGCTCTGGGCGATCGAAGCCGCGCCGCTCTACATCGGCGACGACCTGACCCAGCTCGACGACTACGGCGTCAAGCTGCTCACCAACGACGAGGTCATCGCGCTCAACCAGGCCGGCGTCCCGGCCAAGCCCGTCAGCCAGACCACCGACCAGCAGGTCTGGTACAACCGCAACGCCGACGGCAGCTACACGGTCGCGCTGTTCAACCTCGCCGCGACGCCGGCTCGCGTCAGTGCCGACTTCGCGCAGCTCGGCATCACCGGTCCGGTCGAAATCCGCGACCTCTGGGCGCACGACACCGTCAGTGCCGCGTCGGCCGATCTGCCGGTGCACGGTTCGCGCCTGTTCAAGGTCACCCCGCGCGACCGCAACGCGCTGCGGGCGCCCGCTGTCGTGCACGGCACCGCGGCCACCGGCACCAGCGTCTCGCTCGCCTGGGACGCCTCGAAGGGCGCGCAGAGCTACGACGTCTTCGCCGGGACCAAGAAGGTCGCCACGACCGGCACCCCGAGCGTCACGGTCACCGGCCTCGAGCCCTCGACGAACTACGACTTCACCGTCGTCGCCGACCAGCGGTACGGACGGCCCTCGGCCGCGAGCAAGAAGATCAGCGTGACCACGCCCGCGGCGGACGGCCCGAAGTCCTACGAGGCCGAGAACGGCAGTCCCCAGGGCGGCGCGACGGTCTACGACTGCGCGTGCAGCAACGGCAAGAAGGTCGGCTACCTCGGCGGCAGCGGCTACGTCGTGCTGCCGGCGGTCACGACGGCCAAGGCGGGCACCTACCTGATGCAGCTGTCCTATGTGGACGGCGACTCCAGCCGCACCGGCATTGTCACGGTGAACGGGACGTCGTTCCCGCTGCCGGTCGCCGGGAGCAACGACAACGACTGGAACACGCCGCAGACGGTGACCGTCCCGGTGTACCTGCGGGCCGGGGCCAACACGATCCAGGTCGGCAACCAGGCCGGGTACGTTTACGATGTCGACAAGATCACCGTCTAGGGGTCGGGACGCGCCGGTCGCGTGGCTGCTCATCGCTCCCGCGCTCGCCGGGTTCGTCGTGTTCTTCGCCTACCCGACCCTGCGCGGGCTCTACCTCAGCTTCACCGAGTTCCACGTCCTCAGCGAGCCGCGCTGGATCGGCCTGGGCAACTTCCACGAACTGCTCCAAGACGGCGAGTTCTGGCACTCCCTGCTCGTGACGGTCTACTTCGTCGCGCTGTCGGTGGTCCTGGGCGTGCTGGTTTCGCTGGTGACGGCGGTGATTCTGCACCGGCTCGCGGTGTCGGCGACCGTCCGCGGGCTGATGATCCTGCCGTTCCTCATCTCCGGCGTGGTCACCGCGCTGGTGTGGTCGTGGATGCTCGACCCGCAGCTCGGCATCGTCAACATCCTGCTCACGAAGCTCACCGGCGAGCCGGTGCTGTTCTTCGGCTCGGGCGGCTGGGCGGTGCCGACGCTCGCCGGGCTCAACATCTGGAAGTCCATGGGCTACAACGCGGTGCTGATCTTCGCCGGGCTGCAGACCATTCCGTCCACAGTGTACGAAGCGGGCCGGATCGACGGCGCGAGCGAGCTGCAGATGTTCCGCCGGCTCACCGTCCCGCTGCTGCGGCCGATCCTGGTGATGGTCGTGGTGCTGACCGTGATCAGCTCGTTCCAGATCTTCGACATCGTGCAGGTGACCACCAAGGGCGGGCCGGCGAACGCGTCGAAGGTGCTGCAGATGTACATCTACGACAAGGCGTTCGGCCAGTTCGACTTCGGCTACGCCGCGACCATGTCGCTGGCCTTGTTCGTGCTGCTGGCCGCCGTGACCTTCGCCCAGCTCCGGATGGCTCGCGCCGGCGAGTCCGACACCGACTAGGAGGGACCGTGCGCCGGATCTCCCCGGGCCGGGTCGTCGCCTGGGCGTACCTCGTGCTCGTCCTGGTCGTCACGATCTTCCCGTTCTACTGGATCGTGCGGACCGCGCTGTCGAACAACTACGCGCTCGCGACGGACCCGTCGTCGCCGGGCCCGGTGGGCTTCACGCTGGGTGCGTTCGAACGCGCGCTCGGCCTGGCGACGCCCGCCGAAGCCGCGGCCCAGGGCGGGTCGGCGGCGTCGATCGACCTGTTGTCCGCGCTGCGGAACTCGATCGTCTACGCGGTGCTGCTCACCGTCTGCACGGTGTTCTTCTCCGCGCTCGCCGCGTTCGCATTCTCGCGGCTGCGGTGGAAGGGCCGCAACGCCGTGTTCGCCGTCCTGCTGAGCGCGCTGATGGTGCCGCAGGTGCTGACGCTGCTGCCGAACTTCGTGCTGATCAAGGACCTCGGCCTGCTCAACAGCTTCGGCGGGATGATCCTGCCGACGGCCTTCTTCTCGGCGTTCAACATCTTCTTCCTGCGCCAGTTCATGCAGGGGCTCAGCACGGAGATCGAGGAGGCCGCGATCATCGACGGCGCCGGCCCGCTGCGCGTCTGCTTCCGGATCGTGCTCCCGATGAGCGCCGCCCCGATCGCGACGCTCGCGCTGCTGACGTTCATCACCACCTGGAACGACTACCTGTGGCCGTTGCTGGTCACCAACGACGACACCGTCCGCCCGCTGACGCTGGCGCTCGCGGTGTTCAAGCAGTCCTCGCCGCAGGCGGCGCTGGACTGGGCCGGCCTGATGGCCGCCACGCTCGTCGCCGCGCTGCCGATGCTGCTGCTGTTCGTGGTGTTCGGCCGCCGGCTCGTCAATTCCATCGGCTTCACGGGGGTGAAATGACCGATCTCCTGCTCTCCTGGCCCCACCCGGCGATCGACTGGACCGAGGCGATGCCGGTCGGCAACGGCCGGCTCGGCGCGATGGTCTTCGGCGGCGCCGGCCGCACGCGGATCCAGGTCAACGACGCCACGGTCTGGTCCGGCACCCCGGGCGGCCCGGCCGCCGCGCTGGCCGGGATCGACGCCGGACCGGACCGGCTCGCCGAGGTGCGCGAGGCCGTGTTCGCGAAGGACTTCCGGCGGGCCGAAGAACTCCTGATGACGTTCGAAGGCCCGTACAGCCAGGAGTTCCTGCCCTATGTGGACCTCTGGCTGACGCTGCCCGAAGGCACTTCGCACGGCCGGACCCTGAACCTGGACAACGGCGTCGCGACCGAACGGCTGACCATCGACGGCCACGACGTCGTGCGGACGACGTGGGTGAGCCGTCCGGCTCAGGTCCTCTGCGTCGCGCTGTCCGGTCCGATCGACGTGGATGTCGATGTGTCGACACCGCTGCGGGAAGTCTCGCGTGACGGTCTCGACCTCGGCATCGAAATCCCGATCGACGGCGCACCACGGCACGAACCCCAGGTGGCGGAACCGCTGCGGTACGGGACTGCCGCGGGGTACGACCCGTTCGGTGCCGTCGCCGTTCGCGTGGCCCGGACCGACACGCGAGTCCTGATCGTCCTGGCCAGTTCGACCAGCGCGTACGACGCCTGGATCGGCGACCGGCAGCACACCCGGGACGAGCACCGTCGACGCGCTGCGGTCCTGGCCGAACGTGCCGCGGCGACCGGGATCGAGGCGTTGCGGCAGGCGCACGAGGCCGATCTTCGCCCGCTCCTCAGCGCGTCTTCGCTGCGAATCGGCGACCGGCGCGGCGGCACCCACGACGTCGCCGAGCTGCTGTCCGGAAAGGACGAGCAGCTCACCGCGACCGTCCTGTTCCAGTACGGCCGCTACCTCCTGGCGAGCGCGTCCCGGCCCGGCGCGCCGCCGGCGAACCTGCAGGGCATCTGGAACGACGACCTCCGCCCGGCCTGGTCGTCGAACTACACGATCAACATCAACACCCAGATGAACTACTGGGCCGCCGAGACGACCGGGCTCGGCGAGTGCCACCTCCCGCTGTTCGACCTGCTCGGCAAGCTCGCGGTCACCGGCGCCGAGGTCGCGCGCGAGCTGTACGGCACCCGTGGGTGGGTCACCCACCACAACACGGACCCGTGGGGCTGGGCGCTGCCGGCCGGGATGGGGCACGGCAACCCGTCGTGGGCGATCTGGCAGCTGGGTGGCGCCTGGCTGGTCCAGCACGCCTGGGAGCACTACGACTTCACCCGCGACCGCGCCTTCCTCGAAAGGACGGCGTGGCCGTTGCTGCGCGGCTGTGCCGAGTTCTGCCTGGACTGGCTGGTCGAACGCGACGGCGTCCTGGAGACGTGTCCTTCGACGTCCCCGGAGAACCTGTTCCTCTCCGAGGCCGGGACGAAGGAGTCGTTAACCCACTCGGTGACCATGGACGTCGCGCTGATCCGCGCGGTGTTCGAGCGCGGTCTCGCCGCGATGGACGCCCTGGAGGTGCACGACCCGCTGTACGCCGAGATCGAGGCCGCCCTGCCGCGGTTGCGCCCCCTGCCCGTCCTGCCCGACGGCCGGCTGGGGGAGTGGGCCGTCGACCTGCCCGAGGACGACTCGACGCACCGGCACCTGTCCCACCTCGTCGCGCTGTACCCGCTCGGGCTGATCGACGCCGTCGCGACGCCCGGCCTCGCCGACGCGGCCCGGCGGGTCATGGAGCGGCGTGGGCCGGGGGCGATGGGCTGGTCGTGGGCCTGGAAGATCGCGCTGCGCGCCCGCCTCGGCGACGGCGAGACCGCCCGGAAGCTGCTGAGCGAAGCCACGCAGCCGTTCACCGGTGACCGCCACCGCGACGCGCCGGTCGACGGCTCCGAGTGGGGCGGGCTGCTGCCCAACCTGTTCAGCACGCACCCGCCGTTCCAGATCGACGGCAACTACGGCTTCCCGGCCGGCCTCGCGGAACTGGTGCTGCAGAGCCAGAACGACGTGCTCTCGCTGCTGCCCGCCCTGCCCGCGGACTGGCTCGAAGGCGAGGCACGCGGGCTGCGCTGCCGCGGCGGGCTCGCGGCCGACCTCGAGTGGCGCGACGGCGAGCTGCGGTACGCCGTCGTGCGGCGGTTGTCCGGCGACCCGGCCGAACCGATCCGGGTGCGCTACCGCGGCCGCGAGACCGAGCTGCGGCTGCGGACCGGCGAGTCGACCGTCCTGAAAGGACTGTGATGCTGACCGATCTCGGCCTCGAAGCGCTGTGGGAGTACCGCAGCGACTACGCGGCACCACCGGACTTCGACGAGTTCTGGACGTCGACGCTCGCCGAAGCCCGCGACCACGACCTCGCTGTGACGCTGACGCCGGTCGAGACACCGTTGCGGACGCTCGACGTGTTCGACGTGACGTTCGCCGGCTTCGGCGGCCATCCCCTCCGCGCTTGGTTGCGGCTTCCGCGCGGAGCGGAAGGGCCGCTGCCGGCGATCGTCCAGTTCCACGGCTACGGCGGCAGCCGGGGGAGTGCGCTGCAGGAGCTGACCTGGGCGTCCGCCGGGTACGCGCACCTGCAGGTCGACGTGCGCGGCCAGGGCGGGGTGACGCCCGACCCGGTGGGCAGCGGACCGGCGTACCCGGGCCACCTGACCCGCGGCATCGAGAGCCGCGAAACCTACGTCTACCGGCGGATCTTCACCGACGCGGCTCGCGCGGTCGATGCGGTCCGGACGCTCCCGGGCGTCGATCCGGCGCGGGTGGCGGTGCTCGGCAACAGCCAGGGCGGCGGCATCGCGCTCGCCACGGCCGGGCTCGTGCCGGACGTGGCGGCCCTGCACGCCCAGGCGCCGTTCCTCTGCGACTTCCGGCGCGCGAGCCTGGTCGGCGGCGAACGGCCCTACGTCGAACTGTCCCGGTACCTCGCCGACCACCGGGACGCGGTCCCGCGGGTGTTCGAAGTGCTGTCCTACTTCGACGGTGTCGGGTTCGCCTCGCGCGCGACGGCGCCGGCCTGGTTCAGCGCCGGGCTGATGGACGGCATCGTGCCGCCGTCCACGGTCTTCGGCGCCTACCACGTCTACAAAGGACAGAAGCGACTCGCTGCCTGGCCGTACAACGGCCACGAAGCCGGTGGCGCCGACGACGTCCAGGCCGTGCTTGAAGGATTCCAGCCCATCCTGCGTCCCCAAGGGAGCTGACATGAAGATTCGCACGATCGCGGCCACCGGACTGGTGGCGACGCTCGGAGCGCTGGTGGCCGCCTGCGGCGGCGGGCCGGCGAGCGGCAGCGGGACCACCGTGAACTGGTGGACCTGGGACGACAAGCAGGCCGCGGCCTACCAGACGTGCGCGTCGGCGTTCGAAAAGGCGAACCCCGGCACCACGGTGAAGATCACGCAGTACAACGTGGACGACTACTTCACCAAGCTGACCGCCGGGTTCGTCGGCGGCACCGCGCCGGACGCGTTCCAGAACAGCGTCCAGTACTTCCAGGCGTACGCGTCCCAGCACCAGCTGCTGCCGCTGGACGACCTGATCGCCCGCGACAAGTTCGACCTGAAGCGGTTCTCCGTCGGCGTCGACGCGTGGAAGTTCACCGACGGCAAGCAGTACGGCCTGCCCCTCGACTGGTCCGCGACCGGCCTGTTCTACAACACCGACGCGATCACGAAGGCCGGCTACACCCCGGCCGACATCGCCGGGCTGACCTGGAACCCCGACGACGGCGGGACGTTCGAGAAGGTGGCGGCTCACCTGTCCGTGGACAAGAACGGCGTCCGCGGCGACCAGCCCGGGTTCGACAAGGACCACGTCGCGACCTACGGCACCGGGCAGCTCGCGTCGCGGGACTTCATCGGCGAATCGACGTGGAGCTCCTTCGCGATGACGACCGGCTGGCGGATGGCCGACAAGCAGTCGTGGCCGACGACGTTCACCTACGGCGACCCGGTGTTCGCCAAGACGCTGAGCTGGGTGCGGTCGCTGGCCGACCGCGGCTTCGCACCGAAGATCGGCACGTTCACCACCGGCGGCCAGGCGAGCATCAGCGACACCGACCTGCTCGGGTCGGGCAAGGTCGCGATGGAGACGGCGGGTTCGTGGACGGCGGGCACGTTCGCGAAGCTGCCCCGGGTGAAGGTCGGGATCGCGCCGACCGTGCTGGGGCCGTCCGGCAAGCGTGCGGTGCTGTCCAATTCGAACGGGAACAACGTCTGGGCCGGCACGAAGAACCCGGACCTGACCTGGAAGTGGGTGTCCTACATGGGGTCGCCGGACTGCCAGTCGGCCGCGGGCGCGAGCGGCACGTTCTTCCCGTCGATCCCGGCGTCGATGGACGCGGCGGCCGCGGCCATGAAGGGCCAGGGCGTCGACCTTTCGGTGTTCACGTCGATGCTGAAGAACGGCACGCTGGTCCCGGCGGTCGTCTACGGCAACGGCGCGGCGCTGCAGGACGCGGAGCGCCCGCTGTTCGAGGCGTACTTCGCCCACCAGCGCGACGGCGACGTGTTCGCCGAAATGGCGCAGAAGAGCCGGGACGTCCTGGGCAAGCAGTAGCCTGTGGTCACGACACGTGAGGGGAGTCATGGTGGAGGGTCGCCGCCTCGAAGCCCTGCCGGGCCGGCAGGTGCTGGCCGACGGCGTCTACGAGCAGATCCGGGCGCTGATCATGAACGACGGCATCGAGCCCGGCGCCCGGGTCAACATCGACGAGATCGCCCGCGAGCTGGGGGTGTCGGGCACGCCGGTGCGCGAAGCACTGGCCCGCCTGGAGTCCGAGGAACTGGTCAGCAGGCTCCCGTTGCGCGGCTACCGCGTGACGGAACTGCTGAACCGCAAGGAAGTCGACGACATGTACGCGCTGCGGCTGCTGCTGGAGCCCCCGTCGGCGGCGCTGGCGGCTTCCGCGATGTCGGATTCTTCCGTGGCCGCGCTGGAGGCGGAACTGGCGACCTGTCCTTCCGCGCCGGCCGAGGACGCTTACAGCGACTACAAGGCGTTGACGGCGCACGACGCGCGGCTGCACGAGCTGATCCTGCGGCTGGCGGGCAACGTGGCGGTCGAGCAGGCGTTCGCGCGGACCCACTGCCACCTGCACTTCTTCCGGCTTAACTACAACCAGCCGTTCGGGGAGCAGACGATCTCCGAGCACCGGGTGATCGTGGACGCGCTGGTGGCGGGAAACGCGGCGGGCGCCCGGAAGGCGATGACGGACCACCTCGAAGTGGCGCGGGACCGCCTACTGTCGAGGCTTTGACGTGCGAAGGCCGCACCGGGCGTACCCGGTGCGGCCTCCCCCGACGACGTCACACGCTGATCACTTGACCGGCATCGTCACTTCGTAGATGCGGTGCTGCTGGGCGGCCGCCGCGCGGAAGCCGTTGGCCCACAGGGATTCCACCTGGGCCGACTCCTCCGAGTTGGGGTTCGCGTTGGTGCACGACGGGCCGGGGCCGCCGCCGGACATCAGTTCCGAGCACGGGCCTTCGTAGTGGTCCGGCAGGCCCAGCGCGTGACCCGTCTCGTGGGCCGTGATGCGCGTCTGGTCGTACTGCTCGGCCTGCGTGTAGTCGATGAAGATCGTGCCGCTGCCGTGGCCGTCCGTCTGGGCGTACGAGCCCTGCGGGTCGTTGCCCTCCGTGTAGTGCAGCGTGGCACCCGAGGAGCTTTCCTGGAGCTTGACGTTCGACACCGCCGCGTTCCAGTTCGCCGCGCCCGCGTTGATCTGGGCGCGGAAGGTGGGGGCGTCCGAGGTGTCGTAGTAGACGATCGTGGCCGCCGCCGGAGCAGCCGGGGCCGCGAAGGCCGGGGCGGCGGTCAGCGGGGTCGCGATCATCGCCAGCGCGACGGCGGCGCCGGGCAGCAGGTACTTCCGGGACATCGGGACGACTCCTTGCCGTGGGGAATTTGCCGGGTTTGCGCGCGCTGGGTGTCGAACTTACGTAATCGCCCGGCTCTTGTGACCCGACTTTCGTACTGCGCTGCGAACGGTGATTTACCAACCATTTCGTCTGGTTGACATGCACGGCAGCGCATACGAGGATGCCCCGCCCGGGTCAGCCGACGGGGTCCGCCAGCGGGATCTCGCCCTCGGTGAGCCACGAGCCGCGCCACGCCAGGTCGTCCCTGACCAGCGGTTTTCCGCAGGCGTCGCACTTCTCGCCCGGCCGGGTCAGCTCGCCGCAGGAGCAGTGGACGAGCTGCATCGGGCCGTACGCGTTTTCCGTCGACGTGTGGGCGTCACCCCACGCGCCGAGCGCGTGCAGCACCGGCAACGCGTCCGAGCCGGCCTTCGTGAGGCGGTACTCGTACCGCGTCCGGCCGCCGTCGCGGTAGGGGAGCTTCGTCAGCAGCCCGCGCTCGACCAGCTTGGCCAGCCGCGTCGTCAGCACGTTGTCGGCGATGCCGAGCTGGGTGCGGAAGTCCTCGAACCGGGTGGTGCCCGCGGTCGCGTTGCGCAGGATCAGCAACGTCCACGGCTCGGCGAGGACGTCGGCGGCGCGGGCGATCGGGCAGGACGCGTCCTCCCAGGTGATGCGGCGGCTCATGACTGTGATCCCTCCTACCTGACTTGCTCCGAGCAAGTCTACGCCGTACAGTCGGCCGTAGCTAGCTTGCAACGAGCAAGCCAGGTGCGAGAGGAGTTCGTCATGGAGATCGCAGGTGCGGTGGCGCTGGTCACCGGAGCCAACCGGGGGCTCGGCCGGCGGTTCGCCGCCGCTCTCCTGGAGCGTGGCGCGGCCAAGGTCTACGCCGCCGCGCGCAATCCGGAGTCGATCGACCTGCCAGGGGTCGTTCCGCTGAAGCTCGACGTCACCGATCCCGAGTCGATCCGGGAAGCCGCCGCGCAGGCGGGCGACGTCACGCTGCTGGTCAACAACGCCGGCTCGTCGACCGGGGCGTCGCTGCTCGGCGGCTCGCTCGACGACATCAAGCTGGAGATGGACACGCACTACTTCGGCACGCTCGCCGTCACGCGCGAGTTCGCGCCGATCCTCGAGCGCAACGGCGGAGGCGCGGTCCTCAACGTCCTGTCGGTGCTGTCCTGGTTCACCGCGCCCCAGGTCGCGGCGTACTCCGCGGCGAAGTCGGCGGCCTGGTCGCTGACCAACGCGCTGCGCCTGGAGCTGGCGGCGCAGAAGACGCAGGTGACCGCGCTGCACGTCGGGTACATGGACACCGACATGGCCAAGCACGTCGACGGCCCGAAGATCGACCCGGCCCTCGTCGCCGGGCTCGCCCTCGACGGCGTCCGGCAGGGTCGTTTCGAGGTGCTCGCCGACGACCTCAGCAAGAACGTGCGGGCCGGGCTGTCGGGTGACCTCCCGGGGCTGTACCCCGCTCTCGCCTGACCGGCGTTTTTGTCAATTCCCGACAATTCCGGGGTTCTCCGGGACCCCGGAATACGGTCGTCGCCACGGCGGGCGTATGAATGGCGGGGTGCCGGAGAACGTCGAAGCCGGAAACGGCCGAACGAGGAACCGCTGGGGCGAAGGCGAACGGTTGCGCGGGGAGATCCTCGCGGCGGCCGGGCGGTTGCTGGCCGAGCTCGGCGGCGAGGACGGGCTGACGATCCGCGGCGTGGCGCGCGCGGTCGGCATCGCCCCGGCCAGCATCTACCAGCATTTTTCCGATCGTGCGGAATTGGTGCGCGGGCTGCTCGACCACGAATACGTGCGGCTGGCGGAATCGATGCGCGCGGCGGAGGAGACGCTCGGGGAAACCGACGTCGTCGGCCGCGTCCGGGCGCAGATTCACGCTTACTGCACGTTCGCCATGGAGAACCCCGGGCATTACCGGCTGATGCTCGCGAACGGCGCCTCCCGCGCCGAGCCCGGTGGTCGGGCGGAAGGCCCGCTGCTGGACGTGATCGACCGCTTGACGGCGGGTTTCGAGCGTTGCGTCGAGGCCGGGCACGGGCTGCGGGTCACCCCGGGCCGGGCGGCGGCGGTGGTGTTCGTCGGGGCGCACGGGCGGGTCGCGCTGTTCCACAGCGTGCTGAACCGGACGGGCGCCGAGCTGGTGGAGCCGTTCGTGGACGAGTTGGTGTCGTTGGTGTTCGCCTGACCCCCGGCTCGGGACGAATGCGCCGGATGGTGGAGCCCGGTGGCGAAGCACCGGAAAGATGCTTAGCATAGCTATGTAAATTTCCGGCGGCTCCGGGAGGTATCCGGTGGACGGTGTGCCCGCGTTTCCGATGGCCCGGGGGTGTCCCTTCGACCCGCCCGCCGAACTCGGCGAACTGCCGCCGGTTTCCCGCGTGCGGCTGTGGAACGGCAGCACGCCGTGGCTCGTCACGCGCTACGACGACGTCCGCGCCGTCCTGCGCGACTCGCGGATCAGCGCCGACTCCGACCGGCCCGGCTACCCGCACCAGAGCGCGGCTTCCGCGGCCCGACGCAAGCGCGCGAAGTCGTTCATCACCATGGACGGCGCCGAGCACGCGGCGCAGCGGCGCCTGCTCACCGGCGACTTCCTCGTCAAGAAGATGGAGGCGCTGCGGCCCGCGATCCAGCGGATCGTCGACGGCCTGATCGACGAGCTGCTGGCCGGCCCCAAGCCCGTCGACCTCGTGACGGCGTTCGCGCTGCCGCTGCCGTCGCTGGTGATCTGCGAGCTGCTCGGCGTGCCCTACGACGACCGCGAGCTGTTCCAGGACATCACGAAGGTCATGGTTTCGAGGACGGCGACACCGTCGGAAGCGGTCGAGGCCACCGAAGAACTGCTGGCGTACCTCGGCGGGCTGGTGGAGCGGAAGGCGTCGGCCCCGGGTGACGACGTGCTCGGCAAGCTGGCGGTCACGCAGTACGCGACCGGCCGGATGACCGCCGAAGACGTCGCGTCGATGGGGCAGCTGCTGCTGGTGGCGGGCCACGAGACGACGGCGAACATGATCGCCCTCGGCACGGTCGCGCTGCTGGAGCACCCGGACCAGCTGGCGCTCGTGCGCGCCGGCGACGCGGACGTGCACCGGCGCGCGACCGAGGAGTTGTTGCGCTACCTGAACATCACGCACACCGGCCGCCGCCGGGTGGCGGTCGAGGACATCGAAATCGGCGGCGAGGTGATCCACGCGGGCGAGGGCGTCATCGCGGCGGGCGACGTCGCCAACCGCGACGGCGCGGTGTTCGCGGAGCCGGACCGCCTGGACGTGACGCGCGAGGCCCGTCACCACGTCGCGTTCGGGTACGGCGTGCACCAGTGCCTCGGGCAGACGCTGGCGCGGGTGGAGCTGCAGGTGGTCTACGGGACGCTGTTCCGGCGCATCCCGGATCTGCGGCTCGCGGTTCCGATCGAGGAGCTGGCCTTCAAGGACGACATGCTGGTGTACGGGGTGCACTGCCTGCCGGTCACGTGGTGACCCTGAGCGGGACAGCGGGTTCCGGGCCGGCGGCTTCGCGACGTCATCACACCGTCCGCCGCAGGGCGTCGAGGTCCTCGGTCAGCCGGGCGCGGAGGAACCGCGCCCGGTCCGCGTCATCGTCCTTGCGCGGCACCATCTCCACCAGCATGATCAGGTCGAGGTAGACCCGGTACAGCCCGAGCCGCGCCCACGCCGGCATCCCGAACTCCGCCGGGCCGCCGCCCGCGCGGTAGCCGTCGAGCAGCTCGCGGTCCGGGTCGCCGAACAGCGTCAGCGAGACGAACTCCGCCATCGGGTCGCCCCAGAACGCCCGCTCGGCGTCGATGATGCCGGACACCCGGCCGCCGTCGAGGAGGATGTTGCCCCGCCACAGGTCGAAGTGCACCAGCACCGGCGTGGTGACCAGCTCGAGGAGCGGCTCGTGCCGGCGCACGAGGTGGGCGATCTCGGCGGCCGGCCGCGGCAGCTGCACCCCGTGGGTGACGGCGTCCGCGAGCACCGCGTCGGCCATCGCCGTGAACGCCACCGGCCACGTCGGACGCAACGGGTCCTGGAGGTAGCCGAACCCGTCGCCGGTCGTCTTGTGCAGGCCGGCGACGATCCCGCCCAGTTCGGTCCGCAGCCGCGGGCCGGCGTCGGGCACCTGGGACCAGGGCACGCCGGGCAGCTCCGTCATCAGCAGGAATCCGGGCCCGGCCCCGACCACCGACGGCAGGGGCCCGGAAACCCGGCGGTAGTACTCGGCTTCGGTGGCCAGGAGGTCGTGCTCGTAGGACAGTCCCGGCGCGACCGGCGCGAGCTTGAGCACCAGCCGCCGCCCGTCGGCGAGAGCCAGCCGGATCGCCGTGTTGTAGGTGCCGCCGCCGATGTCTTCGCTCGCCACCACCGAAGCCGGGTCGATGCCCGCCGCGGCCAGAGCCTCTTCCGTGCGCACGACGGCGAGTCTGCCACTAGGCGCCCGCTTTCTCCCGCGCGTCGGCGAGGTCCTCGGGGGTCGGCGCGTCGTCCTGGGTCAGTGCGCGCCGCCAGTAGCCGGTGAACTCGATGGCCTCCTTCTCGAGCCCCCGGTCCACGAGGTGGCGGCGCAGTGACCGGACCAGCCCCGCTTCACCGGCGAGCCAGGCGGCCGACCCGGGGGTGAGCGCAGCCCCGCGCACCGCTTCCAGCAGGCGGCTGCCGTGCGGCGCGCCGTCGCGGTGCAGCCAATGGACTTCGCCGGGCAGCGGCTGCTCCTCCGCCGCATCCGGGACCTCCACGAACACCACCGCGTTGTCCACTTCGGACACCAGGGTGGCGATGGCGGGCAGCGCGGTCTCGTCCCCGGCCAGCAGCACCGTGTCCGCTTCGGGCACGGGACGGCGGTAGGCCGCGTCCGGCCCGTAGCGGCCGAGGACGGCACCGGGCGACGCCGTCCGCGCCCACGCCGTCGCCGGGCCGTCGGTTCCCCCGGCGTGCAGCACGAAGTCGACGTCGATCGTCGCGCCGTCCCGGCCGCGCACGGTGTAGCTGCGCATCACCGGGCGCTCGTCTTCGGGGATCGCCAGGAACGCCTGGTACCAGCGCAGCACGTCGTCGTCGTCCGAGGGCAGCCGCACCGGACGGCCGGGCGGGGGGAACAGGAGCTTGAGCTGCTGGTCCGGCCACGCTTCGAGCGTGTCCAACCCCGCGCCGGTGAACGTGACGCGGACGGTGCGCGGGGTCGGCCGCCGCACCGCCGTCACTTCGAGGAGCCCGGCCGGGTTCACGGCTTGCCCAGGTATTCGCGCAGGTGGCGGGCGGTGAGCGTCGAGGCGTCGGCCACCAAAGAGGCCGGTGTGCCCTCGAACACCACGCGGCCGCCGTCGTGCCCGGCGCCGGGGCCGAGGTCGATCAGCCAGTCGGCGTGGGCCATCACGGCCTGGTGGTGCTCGATGACGATCACCGTGTTGCCCGCGTCGACGATCCGGTCGAGCAACGCCAGCAGCTGGTCGACGTCGGCGAGGTGCAGCCCGGTCGTCGGCTCGTCGAGGATGTAGGTCGAGCCCTTTTCGGCCATCCGGATCGCCAGCTTGAGCCGCTGCCGCTCGCCGCCGGAGAGCGTGGTCAGCGGCTGCCCCAGCGTCAGGTAGCCGAGCCCGACGTCGGCGAGGCGGTCGAGCACCCGCCGCGCGGTGCCGGTGGGGAAGAACTCGCGCGCCTCGGCGACGGACATGCCCAGTACCTCGCTGATGTTCTTGCCGCGCAGCAGGTGCGTCAGCACCTTGGCCGTGAACCGCCGGCCCTCGCACTCCTCGCAGACCGACGCGACGCCGGCCATCATCGCCAGGTCGGTGTAGATGACCCCGAGGCCCTTGCAGTGCGGGCAGGCACCCTCGGAGTTGGCGCTGAACAGGCTCGCCTTGACGCCGTTGGCCTTGGCGAACGCCGTGCGGATCGGGTCGAGCAGGCCGGTGTAGGTCGCCGGGTTGGACCGCCGGGACCCGCGGATCGCCGACTGGTCGACCACGACGACGTCGTCGCGACCCGCGAGGGAACCGTGGATCAGCGACGACTTCCCGGAGCCGGCCACGCCGGTGACCACGGTCAGCACGCCGAGCGGGACGTCCACGCTGACGTCGCGCAGGTTGTGCAGCTTCGCGCCGGTGATGGTCAGGTGCCCGGACGGCTGACGCGTCTCGGAGCGCAGGGTGACGCGGTGGTCGAGGTGGCGGCCGGTGAGCGTGCCGGACGCGCGCAGGCCGTCGACGCTGCCGGTGTAGCAGAGGCGGCCGCCGTCGGTGCCCGCGCCGGGGCCGAGGTCGACGACGTGGTCGGCGATCCGGATGGTCTCCGGCTTGTGCTCGACGACCAGGATCGTGTTTCCCTTGTCCCGCAAGCACAACAACAGGTTGTTCATCCGCTCGATGTCGTGCGGGTGCAGCCCGACGGTCGGCTCGTCGAAGACGTACGTGACGTCGGTGAGGCTGGATCCCAGGTGCCGCACCATCTTCACGCGCTGCGCCTCGCCGCCCGAGAGCGTCGCGGACTCGCGGTCGAGGGAGAGGTAGCCGAGGCCGATCTCGACGAGCGAGTCGAGGGTGTCGCGGAGGGTGCCCAGCAGCGGCCGGATCGACGGCGCGTCGAGGTTCCGGATGAACTCCGCCAGGTCGCTGATCTGCAGGGCGGCGCAGTCGGCGATGTTCTTGCCGTCGATCTTCGCGGAGAGCGCGGCCGGGTTCAGCCGGGCGCCGCCGCACGCGTCGCAGGTCTTGAACGTCGCGGCCTTCTCGATGAACGCGCGCAGCCGCGGCTGCAGCGACTCGGTGTCCTTCTGCAGGTAGAGCCGCCGGACCTTCACCGCGAGGCCCTCGTAGGTGAGGTTGGTCTTGCCGACCTTCACCTTGCACGGGCCCTTGTGCAGCAGGTCGTCGAGCTGTCCGGGGGTGAAGTCGCGGATCTTGGCGTCCGGGTCGAAGAAGCCGCACGAGAGGTAGGTCTGCACGTACCAGTTGTCCGGCGTGAAGCCGGGCACGAGGATCGCGCCGTCGTGCAGGGACCTGTCGAAGTCGAGCAGGGCGTCGACGTCGAGGTCGGACACCCGGCCGAGGCCCTCGCAGGCCGGGCACATGCCCTCGGGCAGGTTGAAGCTGAACGCGCCGGACGTGCCGACGTGCGGTTCGCCGAGGCGCGAGAAGGCGATCCGCAGCATCGCGTAGGCGTCGGTCGCGGTGCCGACCGTGGAGCGGGAGTTGACGCCCATCCGCTCCTGGTCGACGACGATCGCCGCGCTGAGGTTCTCGAGCAGGTCGACGTCCGGGCGCGCCAGGCTCGGCATGAACGACTGGAGGAAGGCGCTGTAGGTCTCGTTGATCAGCCGCTGGGACTCGGCCGCGATGGTGCCGAAGACCAGGGAGGACTTGCCGGAGCCGGACACGCCCGTGAACACCGTGAGCCGGCGCTTCGGGATGTCCAGGTCGATGCCGGTGAGGTTGTTCTCCCGGGCTCCCCGGACCTCGATCACGTCGTGGGTGTCGGCGGCCCGCCTGGGTGAGGTCATACCGTCCTTCTCGATAGTTTAGGCTGTAAAGTGATTGTTCAGCGTACATTACTTTAGGGTGTAAGGAGTCGGCAAGGTGGTCGTCTTCGCGGGTCAGGGCGACGCCCGGCGGTCCATGGAGCTGCTGTGGGGGCCGCGCGTGGTCGCGCCGCGCACGGGCCCGGGGCCCAAGCCGGGGCTGTCCGTCGAGGCGATCGTCGCGGCGGCGATCGACATCGCCGACGCCGAGGGCATGGCGTCGCTGTCGATGCGTTCGGTGGGGGAGCGGCTCGGCCGGACGGCGATGGCGCTCTACACGTACGTCCCGGGCAAGACCGAGCTGGTCGACCTGATGTACGACCGGACGCTGGGGGAGCTGCCGTCCTCGTTCCCGTCGTCCGACGGGTGGCGCCCGGCGGCTTCGGCTTTGGCCGACGCGCTGTGGGACCTGCACCTGCGCCATCCGTGGCTGCTGCAGGTCTCCCCGGCGCGCCCGGTGCTCGGGCCGGGGGAGTTCCACGTCCAGGAGACGTTGCTGTCGGTGCTGGCGGCCACGGAGTTGCCGCTCGCGCGGGTGCGGTGGGTGGTGTCGGCGCTGTTCAACGTCGTGCGCGGCTCGGTCCAGGCGGCGGCGGAGTCCCGGCAGGCGGCGCGCGAGACCGGACTGTCCGAAGAGGACTGGTGGGGCGCGCGATCGGCGTTGCTGGGGGAGCTGGTGCCGGACTTGACCGCCCGGTTCCCGACGGTGGCGAAGCTGGGCGCGTCGGTCGAGGTGGTGTCGTCCGATGAGCCTTACTTGGAGCGCGAGGCGCGCCTGTCGTTCGAAGCGGGCGTGGAGTTGTTGCTGGACGGCGTCGAAGCGGCGATCGTCAAGGCTTCCGGGCTTCGATGAGGAACCGCGTGGTGTGGGCGACGAAGGGGCCGTCGCGCTCGATCAGCTCGTGCAGTTCCTTCAGCTGCGGCCGGTACTGCTCGACCGTGAACCCCGGGACCATCCAGATCACCTTGCGCAGGAAGTACACCACCGCGCCGATGTCGAAGAACTCGGTCCTCAGCGACTCCGACCGCAGATCGACCACCTCCAAGCCCGCGTCGGCAGCGGCCGCCACGGCTCGGTCCGGGTGGCGGCTTTCGCGGGCCTCGGATGGTTGCGGGCCCAGGAAGAACTCCACCAGCTCGAACACGCTCGCCGGGCCGACCTGCTGCGAGAAGTAGCTGCCGCCGGGGCGCAGGACGCGTGCGATCCCGGCCCAATCAGTCGTCACCGGATGACGGCTGGAGACGAGGTCGAACACGTCGTCCCCGAAGGGGAGGTCGTCGGTGGCCACGACCACGACCCCGCGCGGGCGCAAGCGAGCCGAAGCGCGCGCGACGTTCGGCGGCCACGACTCGGTCGCCGCCGTCAAGGGCGGCAGCGAAGGACAGCCGTCGAGGACTTCACCGCCGCCGGTCTCGACGTCCAGCGCCGCCTCGACCCGGGCGAGCCGTGCACCCAGCAGGCGTTGGTAACCCCAGGACGGCCGCTGTTCGGTGGCGCGGCCGTCGAGCCAGGAGAAGTCCCAACCGTCCACCGAAACCGCTTCGGCTTCGGCGACCAACGCGTCGAACTTCGACTGCCGCACCGGCGGCGGAGGCACCGGCTTGGCCAGCGCGACGGCTTCGAACTCCACCACCACCGGGCCGCGCCGGGTCTCCACCGTGCACGTCGTCGAGTCGCGCGCCACCAGGTTGCCGAGCGCGTCGGTGAACCCGCCCTCGATCCGGTAGCGCACCACGACCCGCGTGCCGAGCGGCAGGTCCCGCAGCAGCTTCACAGCCGCGCGCTCAGCTCGTCGTCGGACGGTTCGACCAGGAAGCTGCCGTCATCCCACACGATCGTGGGAATCCGGCGCGCGCCGTCCTGCAGCTCGCGGACCCGGGCTTCGGCCGCCGCGTCCGCCGCGACGTCCACATAGGAATACTCGACGCCCTCGCGGTCGAGCAGCGCGCGGCTGCGCTTCACGTCCGGGCACCAGGAAGCGCCGTACACCGTCAAACTCACGAAACAACCTCCGAAACAGCGTCGGGAACGGGTGCGGGGTGCCCCAGCTCGGTCAACCACCCGCGGAACACGCGGTGCAGTGCCTCCGCCCCGACGACCTGGCCGAGCGGCGGCAGCTCCCGCGGGTGCACCACGAAACCGCGCTGCTGCGGCCCGCCCAGTCCGCCGTGCGAGCCGACGTGCGTCTCGAACGGGGAGGCCTGGTCGGACTCCGGGTCGTAGCGGCTGTTGATCATCACGTCCGCGCAGTGCGGGAACGTGTCGACGCGGCGGATCAGGTCCGCCGCGTGCGGGCCGTACGGCAGCAGCGGGTCTTCGCCGATCACCACGCCCGTCGCCAGCCGGTGCAGGCCGTCGCGGCCCAGGACCACCGGGCCGAACTCGTGGCTGCGGACCAGCAGGAACCCGACGCCGGGGTGATCCACCAGCGACGGCAGCAGGTCGGGGAACTCGCGCTCGATCGTCTCCAGCTCGACGCGGCCCTCGTGCTCGGTGAACGACACCATCGCCACGTGCCCGGACACCACCGCCACCACGCCCGGCGCCACGCGGGTCACCGCGCCCGGCGAACCGGACGTCGTGCGCGGCCGGTCGTCGGCGCACTCCGCGTTCTCCACCCGGGCGCGCAGCCGACGCGCGATCAGGCCGCCGCTCCTCGTCGCCTCCGCCAGCGCCGCGTTGATCTGCCAGCTCTCGGCCTGCCTCCGCTTCCCGGCGGACGCCGACGGTGAACCGCCGCACAGCCGCCCGACGTACGCCTCGATCGTCTCGCCGAACCGTTGCGAGAACGCCTGTCCTTGCGTCTGGCCGTGATCCGACAGCGCGACGACGTGGTAGCGGCGCGGGGCGAGCCGCGAAGCCCGGTGCAGCCGCGCGATCTGCTGGTCGATCGAGCGCAGCACCGCCAGCGTGTCGAACCGCTCGATGCCGGAGTGGTGCGCGACCTCGTCGTAGCCGAGGAAGTCCGCGTACACCACCGGGCGCCCGGCCAGCATGTCGCCGAGGATGGCCGACACGACGACGTCGCGCGCGATCACCGTCGTGCCCGGCCGCGCGAGCGGGTACCAGCCGCCGCGCGGGACCCGCGGCACGACGCCCGCGCGGCGCTGGCGCACCGACGCGCTGATCTCGCGGAAGACGTCGGCGAGCGCGACGACGAACGTGCGCAGCGCGTTGATCGGGTTCGCGAAGTAGGCGTAGTAGCCCGCGCCGAGGCGGTCGCGGCGGCGGTGGCGCAGGGTCTTCGGCACCAGCACGGGGATCGAGCTCATGGTGAGGCTGACGTGGTCGGCGTCGCCGGAGAACAGGTTCCCGTGGCTCGCCCCGCCGCCGGAGAGCAGGCCGTTCCCGTCCGAGTGACGCCGTTCGATCTCGGCCGCGTCGGTCGGGTGCGCGCACGCCATCACGTGGTCGCGATCCTTTTCGTACCAGCGGAAACCGAGGATGTCGTGGTTGGAGCCGTGCAGGATGCCGCAGACGCTCGCGCCGGTCTGCGAGCTCCAGTCGGTGTGCCACGGCGTCAGCGTGTGGCTGCCTTCGGCGAGCCAGGCGGCGAACGTCGGCATGTCGCCGTCGCGGATCGCGCGGCGGACGGTGTCGTGGCCGAGTCCGTCGATCTGCAGGAACAGCACGCCGGGCGGCTGTTCGCCGGCGCCGGGCGCGGGCGTGTGCCGACGGCGGCGGCGGTTGGCGCGGCGGAAGAAGATCTCGTCCTCGTCGATGGCCAGCACGGCCGAGATGAGCGCACCGACGCCGGCCATGGCGACGGTGACGATCACCGCCGTCCGGAAGCCGTCGAGCTCGACGCCCGGCACGGTCCCGAACACGGCGAGCGTCCCGGCGCCGAGCAGCAGGAAGCCGAAGAGGCCGAAGGTGAAGAAGGCCAGCGGGTAGGCGATGCGCATGACCAGCGGCCAGACGACGCCGGCGAGCAGGCCGAGCAGCAGCGCGCACACCGTCGGCTGCCACCAGTGCGTCATCCGGAAGCCGGGTAGGAGGACGTCGAGCAGGCGCAGCGCTCCGGTCACCGCGGCCCACACCAGCAGGACGCGGGCGACGGCCCGGCCACTCCGCAGCAGCCTGCCCTTCGGCGCGGACGTCGTCACACTCGCTCCTTGGTCTTGCGCCGCCACTTCGCGACCAGGTTCGCCAGCACGGTGACCAGCAGGACCAGCACCGTCGCCAGCACGGTCGCGATGATCGGCGAGTCGAAGATGCCTCCGCTGACGATGCCGAGCAAGCTGTACGCGCTCGCCCACAGCACGCACGCGACGAGCGCGGCGGGCAGCAGGCGCCGCCACGGGTAGCCCAGCGCGGCGGCGGCCAGCAGCACCGGGATCCGGCCGGCCGGGACGAGCCTGCCGATCACGACGAGCTGCCAGCCGCGGCGGGCGAACTGGTCACGGGCCTTCTCCAGCCGTTCGGCGGGCTGGCGGCGGCTGATCCAGCGGAACGCGGCTTCGCTGCCGAAGCGCGGGATCCCGAACGTCACGACGTCGCCGACGTACGCGCCCAGCGTGGCCACGACGATGACCAGCGGCAGGGACAGGTGGCCGGTGGTGGTCGCGACGGCGGCCGCGGCGCCGACCACCGCGCCGGTGGGCACGATCGGGATGATCGAGCCGAGCAGCACGCCGCCGAACAGCGCCGGGTACCCGATGGCGGCCGGGTCGGTCCAGTTCACGCGCGGTCCTCGCGCGCGGGGAGCACGACGTCGGCGCCGGGCTCGGTGAACAGGACTTCGGTGGCGACGCCCTGGTTGCGCACCTCGGCGGCGAACACCCGGGGCGGGTCGGCGAGCAGCCGCCGCATCCGCGCGGTGCGTTTCAGCCCGGGCACGGCGAGCGTGCCCCAGTGCACGGGCACGACGGCGCGGGCTCGGACGATCCCGGCGGCTGTCGCGGCGCGGGCCGGGTCCAGGTGACCCGGCCCGAGGTTCGGCCCCCAGCCCCAGACGGGCAGCAGGGCGACGTCCACCGGGCCGAAGTCCGCCATTTCGGCGAAGAGGTCGGTGTCGCCCGCGTGGTAGATCTTCGTGTCCCCGGTGCGGATCAGGTGCCCGATCGCCGGGCTCTGCGGACCGTGGGTGAGCCGCGGGCCCCAGCGGTGCCCGGAGTGGACGGCCTTCGTGGCGGTGATTTCCAGCGCGCCCTCGGTGAGGGTCTCGCCCGGCGCGATCTCCTCGACGTTCGCGAAGCCCTTCTTGGCGAGCCAGGCCCCGGCCCCGCGCGGGACGACGATGCGGGTGCGCCGGCCGAGCAGCTCGAGGGACGGCAGGTGCAGGTGGTCGCCGTGCAGGTGCGAGAGGAGGACGAGGTCGACGTCTTCGTAGGTCTCACGGGCCGGCACCGGCACGACGCGGGTCAGGCCCCCGACCCGCGCGGTGAGCACGGGATCGGTCAGCACCACCCGGCCGCCGAGGTCGAGCCGGACCGTCGAATGGCCGAGGAAACGCAGGTTGAAGCCGCTCACGCTGTCGAGTATCGCCCCCTCCCCGGACGAATGCCCGGCGGAGTGGCGCGAACGACGCTGCCCGGTGACGGCGGGTCAGCGCGGGTGTCGCCGTCGCGCCCGCGCGCGCCCGGCCCACCGGAGGCGCAGGCGCCGGCGGGTCCGGCGCCACCTCGCCCGGAGGTCCGTGCGGAGCGCTTGCTCGGCTTCGCGGTGCATGCCGATTTCGTGCAGCAGCTCGGCGACCCGGATCTGCTTGTCCGTCGGCACTTCAGCGACCGGCGGGCAGCAGCGAGGAGATCCGCAGCGACGACGTCCCGATGCCCGTCGGACCGCCGAAGCGGGGGTGGTGACCGAGCTCGGTCTCGCGGTACCGGCCGGCGTTCTCGTGCCAGTGCGCTGTCCCGGCCAGCCAGTTCCGGAGCGCCTCGACGTAGGCCGCCGGCAGGTCCGGGGCCGCGGCCGCCGCGTGCCGGAACTCCGCGAGCCGCGCCTCGGCCAGGTCCGCGACGATCCGGAGGGCCCGGTCCTCGGGGCAGCCGAGGAAGTTCCGCACCACCAGCACGCCGTTGTTCAGCTCGCCCTCGAACCGGATCTCCTTGCGGTGCGAGCGGAGGTCGTTGAGCAGCCCGGCGTAGTCGGCCGCGGTGTGCTCGAGGGTCTGCGCGGCCCGGCCGCCGCGCGCCCCGGGAGGCAGCGTGAGGCTCATCGAAAGCTCCACGCCGAACGTCCGGCGCCGCATCTCGACGTGGTCGATCGGGTCCGGGATCCGGTTCTGCGCCAGGTTCGTCAGCTTCCACAGCCAGCTCGACGTCATCGACGCGACCGCCCGGCGCACGGCGGGCAGGTCCGGCGTCCTCGGCCGGAGATCGGCGAGCGCGGCTTCGAGGGGGCCCAGTGGTGCGGGCGGGGCGTCGCCCAGGAGCAGCGTCAGGCGTTCGTGGCAGGCCCTGGCCGCGGCGAGGTCCCGCGTCGCGCCGAACACCTCCTGGAAGTGGTCGTCGGCGTACGTGCTCCAGGTCAGCCAGCCGGCGATGACGTCGAGCTCCGCCGCCGTCGCGTCCGGCCGGATACCCGCCGCGCACAGCGGCAGGTCGGCGGCGCGCAGCTTGCGTTCGTCCCACACGACACCGTCGAGGAGCCCGGTGCTCCGCGCCCAGTCGACGTTGCGGCGGCGGCCGGACTCCAGGTGCGGGCTCAGCCGCACCGGGAACGGCGGCTCCACGGCCGGCCGGGACGCCGAGACCGCGTCGAACGGCGGGTGGCTGTAGGCCCGCAGCCGTTGCGGAGCCGTCGTGAGCAGCGACGAGAGGATCGGCCCGCGGCCGTCGAGCGCGCCTTCGTTCATGTACCGGCCGGACCGCAGGTGCCACTCGTGGCCGCCGGACTGCCAGTCCTGGAGGCCCTTGACGTAGGCGAACGTCGCCGCGCGGGCGGCCGGGTCGACGCCGTGCTCGTCGAACAGTGCGGGCACCTCGGTGAGCGCGGTGTGCTCGAACTGGTGCAGGCGTGAGGTGATGAGGTCGTTGACGGCGTCGGCCGCCTCCTGCGTGGTGAGCCCGAGGAACTTCTCGACCACGAGCACGCCGTTGGACAGCTCGCCTTCGTCCTGCACTTCGCGTTGGTAGGAGAAGAGGTCGTTGCGCAGGTGGACGCCGTCGGCGAAGCAGTCGCGCAGGACTTCGAGGGGCCGCGACGCGGCGATCTCGTCCGGCACCTCGGCGTGCACCGAGTGCTCGACGAGGTTCGCCGACCACGGCGCGCCGCCGACCTTCCGCCGCATCTCGACGTACTCGATGGGGTTGGCGAGCCGGCCCTCGTTGATGTTGGCCAGCTCCCACAACGACTCTTCGAGCAGCGCCTTCGTGCTCTCGCCGAACCGGCGCCGCCACGCGGCCGAGCGGTGCGGGATCGTCCGGTCCCACAGGTCGGCCAGGCCGCGCTCGACCGGGTTCTCCGGTGTCGCGGTGATCTCGCCTTCGGCGGGCATGAACAGCGCGATCCGGTCGAGGTGGGTGCGCGCGCTTTCGATGTCGCCGGTGCGCTTGTACAGCTCGAGGAAGTGGTCGTCGAAGTAGAAGACCCAGACGTACCAGTCGGTGATCAGGTCGAGCTCGTCCGCGCCGGCGTCCGGGTGGGTGTACGCGCAGAGCAGCGCGTAGTCGTGGGAGTCGAGGTCGTGCTCGTCCCAGATGACGGTGCCGTGCTGCGGGACGCCGACCATGTCCATCCCGTACGCCCACGCCTTGCTGTGCGTGCGCGCCCGCTCGAGGTGCGGGTTCACCCGCGCCGGGTAAGGCATGTAGAACTCGGGGAGGACGAACGGCTGCTGAGGCACGCAGTGAGGCAACCAAACGAGGCCGGTGCCCGCCAAGGGAAGCAGCCCGGTTGCACACGAACGGGCCGCGCGCGTCCCCCGGCCGGCCCAGCGGTGTGCACGGGCCGGTCGGCACGCGGCAGCCCGCCGTCGCACGATGGAGGACGTACCCGACCGAGGAGAGCCGATGACCGAGACCCGAGTGGTCGACAACCCCGACGAAGGCCGCTACGAGATCTGGGCCGGGGACAAGCTGGCGGGGTCCGCGTTCTACGACCTGCGCGGCGACCTCACGGTGTTCACCCACACCGAGATCGACGACGCCTTCGCGGGCCAGGGGCTGGGCAAGGTCCTGGCCGCCGCCGCGCTGGACGACGTCGTCGCGAAGGGCCGGACGATCGTGCCGGTCTGCCCGTTCATCGCCGGATATCTGCGGAAGAACCCGGGCTACGAGGACCACGTTCGCTGGCCGAAAGGGTGATTGTTACGCCGAACGTGGCAGCGTCACTGGGCTGTTCGGGTCTGAGTTGAGAGGTATGTCCGGATCGATTGGTTATTAACCAACCTTAGTCGGTGGTGCGTTGGTTGCTCGGCAACGAAAGTGACCGGCGCAGGCTTCGAACCGGCAAACTGGAGGAAGTTGATGACTCCCCGGAAAACCGCCCTCAAGACCTTCGCCGTCTTGTCGGCCGCCGCGCTGACGTCCGGCGTGTGCGCGTCGGCGGCCACCGCGTCCCCCCAGGCCTTCGCCCAGGCGCAGGCCGCCGCGATCAGCAACGCCACCCAGGTCGCCGACTCGCTGGGTGCCACCTCGGGCGGCATCTACCTGGAGAACGGCAAGGCCGTCGTGAACGTCACCGACGACGCTTCGGTGCGGAAGGTCGAGGCCGCCGGCCTCACCGCGAAGAAGGTCAAGCACACCTTCGCGGCGCTGACCGGCGTCAAGAACCAGCTGGACGCGGTGAAGAACGTCCCGCAGACCGCGTGGGGCATCGACACCAAGACCAACCAGGTCGTGGTGAAGGTCTACGACGCGGCCAGCAAGGGCACCGCCGACAAGGTCGCCGCGGCCGCCGCCCGGTACGGCGACAGCGTCCGGGTCGAGCACCGCACCGGCAAGCTTTCGCTGTACATCGCCGACGGCGACGCGATCCAGAACGACCAGGGCCGCTGCTCCCTCGGCTTCAACGTGACGCGCGGCGGCGAGCCGTTCCTGCTCACCGCGGGCCACTGCACCAACCTCGGCGGTACCTGGGCCGGCGGCGACGTCTCCGGCGCGCAGGTCGTCGAAAGCGACTGCCCGGGAGCCGACTCCGGTCTGCTGACCCGTCCGAACGGCTCCGGCCCCGGCGAGATCAACACCGGCCAGGCGATCACGAGCGCGGCGACCCCGACGGTCGGCGAGCAGATGCAGAAGCAGGGCTCGACCACCGGTGGTGGCAGCGGCGAGGTCACCTCGGTCGACGAGTCGGTCAACTTCGACGTCGGTGTCCTGAACCACGAGTTCGGCACCACCGCGCACACCGACCACGGTGACTCGGGCGGCCCGGCCTACGACGGTTCGAAGGGCCTCGGCACGCTGTCCGGCGGCGACACCGTGACCAGCTACTTCTACCCGCTCACGCTGGAGCTGCAGAGCTACGGCCTCGAGCTCGCCTGACAAGACCCGCAGGGCCCCTTCACACGCGTCGAGGGCGCGTGAAGGGGCCCTGCTTCCCTTTCAGAGCCGCTTCGCGCGGTAGACGGCGTCGGTGTGGTGGCCCTCGCCGCGCGTCTCGCAGGTCTCGACGATCCACTCCCAGGCGTCGCCGAGGAAGTTCGTGATCTCCTCCGGCTCGAAGAACAGCTCCAGCGGCGGCGCCTGGCCGTCGAACTCGCGCATGGCCTTCGGCGAGTGCCCGACGACCAGCAGCGAGCCGCCGGGCCGGACGGCCGCCGCGGCCGCCGTGAAGACGTCGCGGCGCAGGTCCGGCGGCAGGTGCATGTACTGCGCGGAGATCAGGTCGTACTGCTCTTCCGGCTGCCACTTCAGGATGTCGCGGTGCAGCCAGCGGACCTCCACACCCGCTTCCTTCCCGGCTTCCTCGGCGCGGGCGAGCGCGATGGTCGAGATGTCGGCGCCGTCGACCGTCCAGCCCTGCTTCGCGAGCCAGATCGCGTCCCCGCCCTCGCCGCAGCCGAGGTCCAGGGCGCGCCCGGGTTTGAGCCCGGTGACCTCGGAGCTGAGGTTGCGGTTGACGTTCCCGCTCCAGATCCGGTGCTCGTCGCGCTGGTAGAGCGCTTCCCAGAAGTCCTGCTTGAGCATGTTCTCGACGGTCATCGGCTGGTCGTGCGTGTGCGCCATGGCTCCTCCTCGGTGACGTCCCCCAGCATGCGGAGGACGTCACCGAAGAGGCAAATCGTGTTGCCGATCCGGCAACTCAGGCCGTGCCGTACACCTGCATCTCGTACAGCGAGTAGCCGTACGACGTGCCGCGCGTGACGCCGTTCATCCGCACGTAGCGGCCGCTGCCGGCCAGGCCGGTGAGGTCGTCGGTGGCGCCGTTGCCGGTCGTGGTGCTGTAGATCGTCGTCCAGGTCGTGCCGTCGGCCGAGGTCTGGATGCTGTACGCCTTCCCGTACGCGGCTTCCCAGCTCAGCTTGACGTGCGAGACCGCCTTGGTGGCGCCGAGGTCGACGCGCAGCCACTCGTTCGCGGAGCCTTCCTTCGACGCCCAGCGCGTACTGGTCAGATTGCCGTCGAAGGCCGCGCTCGCCGGGTAGGACGACGACTCCGTCGACGACGCCGTCGCGGTCTTGCCTTGGGAGAGCAGGCTTTCGGTGCCGCCCCCGCCGGTGACCGTGACGCCGAGCGAAGCGGTCTTCGTCCCGCCGGTGATGGTGATCGTCGCCGAGCCCGGGGTCGCGGTCGCGACGGCGGTGACCGTGGCGGTCGAGGTTCCGCCGGCCGGCACCGACGCCGGGGAGAAGGACACGGTGACGCCTGCGGGAGCGCCGCTCGCGGACAGCGTGACGGCGTCCGTGGAGGTGACGGTGGCCGTCGCCGACGCCCCCGGCGCGACCGACACCGCCGACGGAGTCACGCTGAGGTCGCTCGAGGTGCCGGCCGCGGTGAACGTCCAGCGGGCCTGCGTGCCGGAGCAGCTGCCCGCGGTGAGGGTCGTGCCCGAGGCGCGGAAGCACTTCTTGCTCGTCTGGATGTCGGAAATGGTGCCGTCGGGGTTGATCGACCACTGCTGGGCCGGCCCGCCGGTGCAGGTCTGCAGCACGATCGAGCTGCCGGAGATGCCCGCGCACTTGTCGTCGATCACCAGGAAAGCGCCGTGGAAGGTGAAGCGCTGGGCGTCGGTTCCGGTGCAGGCGGCGACTTTCAGCGTCGTCCCGCTGCTCGGGGCTTCGAGGCACGTGCCGGTCGAGTTGTTCTTGTACTGGCCGACGGTCGTGTTCGGCTGGGCCCCGCCCCAGCACTCGCCGGTGCTGGTGTTGAAGATCGGCGTCGCGTCGTAGTCCTCGTTCGACGGCGGGTCGACCACCACCGGCTCCATCACCGGCGTGTTGTCGGCGTTGTAGTGCGTGAGCGCGTCTTCGCAGTCGATCGCGTCGAAGGCGCTGCCGCCCTTGCCGCCGAGCCAGAGGTCGATGTGCCGCAGGCCGGGGCCGCCGTTCGGGCCCTTGCTGTTCCAGTCGTCGGAACACTCGTCGCAGCCGTCCTCCATGATGAAGTACTTCTTCACCCGCGGGACCCAGACCTTGGTGCCGGGCTTCAGTTCGTCGCTGCTGGTGGCGAAGGTGATCGGGTCGGCGTAGCTGCCCTTGCCGCCCGCGGTGTCGTGGATCTTCGGGTAGGCGATGTCGCCGCCGGGCGGGGTGTTGTCCCACCAGCCGTAGAAGGTGAGGAAGGTGGGCTGCGTGGTGGCCGCGTTCGCGGTGGTCGCGCCGGCGAGGGCGGAGGCCAGTGCGAGGAACAGGGTCACGACGAGCACGAGAGCGCGCCGGGTCATGCTGCCTCCGGGAAGGGGTGGGCGGACGATGACGTGCGGCGTTCGTTCAGGTTCGCCGGATGGCGGCTCGCCGTCAAGACCTGTTCGTAAAGTTTCCTAACGAATCCGGTTCTCGTGTCCCGGTCGGCGGGAAAGTCGAGCGGGGGCCCGCTTTCGTCGGCGAAGATGGCGCCATGAGCGAACAGCGGGAAGTCGTGGTCACCGGGGGCGGCACGGGCATCGGGCTGGCGATCGCCGCCCGGTTCGCGGCGGCGGGCGAGCGGGTGACCGTCACGGGACGGCGCAAGGACGTCCTCGAAGCCGCGGCGGAACGGATCGGCGCGCGGGCGGTGGCGTTCGACGCGAGCGACCCGGCGGCGGTGCAGGCCGCCCTGGCGGAGCTGCCGGCCCGGGTGGACGTCCTGGTCAACAACGCCGGCGGCAACACCGATCGCGTCCGCGAAGCCCCGGCGCCGGGCGACCTCGCGGGGCTGGCCGACGCGTGGCGCGCCAACTTCGAGGCCAACGTCGTTTCCGCTGTTCTCGTGACGGCCGCGCTGAAGCCGCGCTTCGCGGACAACGTGCGGGTCGTGACGCTCGGCTCCATCGCGGCGAAGCAGGGCTCCGGCTCGTACGGCGCGGCGAAAGCGGCCGTCGAAGCGTGGAACACCGACCTCGCGCGGCAGCTCGGCGCCGGCGGTTCGGCCAACGTCGTGGCGCCCGGCGTCACCCTCGACACGGAGTTCTTCCACGGCACGGTCACCGAAGAATGGGTCGAGGCACGGGTTTCCGTCGCGTTCGACAAGCGCGCCGGGCGTCCGGAAGAAGTCGCGGAGACCGTGCAGTTCCTCGCGTCGCCGGGAGCCGGGCACATCACGGGACAGGTCGTGCATGTGAACGGCGGCGCTTACGGGGCCCGCTAGGCCATTCCGGTCGGAAGTGGGTCGATCGTCCCACGACGGCGCCGGTTCTCTCCATGGTGGAAGTGACCTGACCACCGCAAGAGAGGTGTGATCCGCCGTGACGGCAGCATCCGAAACCCCGGCCCTCCCCACGGCACGACCGGCCGGATGCCCGTACGACCCGCCCGGGAACTACGCCACCCTGCGGGAAACCGCGCCGACGTCGCAGGTGCGCTGCCCGGCGGGCATGGACGCCTGGCTGGTGACGCGCTACCGCGACGTCCGCGCGGTGCTCGCCGACCGCACGATGAGCTCGCGCGGCGCGTCCTCGGTGCACGTCAAGCCCGACGCCGACCTCGACGAGGAGGTCAGTCCCGGGTCCATCATCCAGCTCGACGGCGCCGACCACGCCCGCATCCGGAAGATGGTGATCGCGGAGTTCACCGTGCGGCGCGTGGAGGCGATGCGCGGCTACGTCCAGGAACTGGTGGAGAGCCACCTCGACGCGATGCTCGCCAAGCCGGGTCGCGCGGATCTGGTGCGGGACTTCGCGTTGCCGATCCCGTCGCTGGTGATCTGCGAGCTGCTCGGCGTCCCGTACGCGGATCGGTCGCGTTTCCAGCGGCAGAGCGGGTTCCTGGTCAGCACCGACGCCACGCCCGAAGAGGGGAAGCAGGCGTACGACGAGCTTTCCGGCTTCCTGGCGGAGCTGTTCACCGATCGGCAGCGGAATCCGCGGGACGACCTGTTCAGCAGGCTGATTTCCCGCGGCGCCGCCGCCGGTGACCCGCTCACGATGGAAGAGCTGGTCGTGCTCGGGCTGAGCCTCCTGGTGGCCGGCCACGAGACGACGGCGAACATGATCGCGCTCAGCGCACTGGTGCTGCTGGAACAGCCCGCCCAGCGCGACGTCGTGCTCGCCGCGCCCGAGCGCGCGATCGAGGAGCTGCTGCGGTACCTGTCGGTCGTCCAGTTCGGCGTGCTGCGCTACGCGACCGAGGACGTGCAGGTCGGTTCCCGGTCGGTGAAGGCGGGGGAGTGGCTGGTGGCGGCGTTGAACTCGGCCAACCGCGACGAGGAGCTGTTCCCCGGCGGTGACAAGCTCGACTTCCACCGCGAGTCGCCGCGCACGCACGTCGCGTTCGGGTTCGGCGCGCACCAGTGCGTGGGGCAGCAGCTGGCCCGCGTCGAGCTGCAGGAGGCGCTGACGCGGCTGTTCCGCCGGGTGCCGGACCTGAGGCTGGCGGTGCCGCGGGAGTCGTTGGCGTACAAGCACAACACACTGGTGTACGGCGTGCGGGAGCTGCCGGTCGCCTGGGGGTGAGAATGGCGGCATGAGCACATCACCGGCCCGGCGCTTGTGGGCGGCCGTGGAACCGTTGCACGCGGTCGTCTACTTCGCGCCGGAGACGGCGTCGGCGGCGAAGGAGGCCGGCCTGCGGGGGTACTGGATGGGGTACTTCGCGGGCCGCCTCGCGCCGCTGGGCCCGATCGGTCCCACGGCCGCGACGGCGGTGTTGTTCGGCTTCGCCCCGGCGATGGTGGCGCGGGCGCTGCCGGACGCGTGGTCGTTCGCCTCGCCTTCCGAGGTGCTTCGCGCTCGGCTTTCGTCCGTCGAGGCCGCTCTTTCGCGCGTCTTGGGGTCCGCGGGCCACTCCGAGCTGGCGTCGCTGCTGGAGCGGGCGGTTTCGGCGTGCCGGTTCGACGGGCGCCCGCTGGCGGCGGCGTGGTCGGCGGTGCCGCGGCCGCCGGGCGTGCTCGGCCGCCTGTGGCTGGCGGCGACGGTGCTGCGCGAGCACCGCGGCGACGGTCACGTCCTGGCGGCGGTCCACGCGGGGTTGACGGGCCTGGAGACGACGCTGACCCACATCGGCGACGGCGTGATCGAGCGTGGTGACGTCGAGCCCCACCGAGGCTGGACCGACGCGGAGTGGACGGCGTCGGTTTCGGCGTTGCGGACCCGCGGCCTGCTGGACGCGTCCGGCCGCCTGACCCCGGCCGGTGCGGCGGTGCGCCGCGGGATCGAGGAGGACACGGACCGGCTGGCGGCGGCCCCGGTGGAGGCACTCGGCCCGGCCGGCCTGGCGCGGCTGCTGGAGCTGGCGGTGCCGCTGGGCCGGGCGGTGGTGGACGCGGGGGTGGTCCCGGTCCCGAACCCGATGGGTGTTCCGCGTCCGTGAGTGTCGATTTCCGGCGGGCCTGTTCGACGCACCGGTGAACGCACCCGGACCTCGGAGGGACCCATGACGTTGCTCGCCGGCAAGAACGCGGTCGTGTACGGCGGCGGAGGTCGCATCGGCGCGGCCGTGGCCACGGCTTTCGCGGCGGAAGGCGCTCGAGTCTTCCTCGCGGGCCGCACCCGCGCACGGCTGGAGGAGGTCGCTTCGCACATCCGCGCGGAGGGCGGCTCGGCCGAGGTGGCGGAGGTGGACGCCCTGGACGAGCGGGCGGTCGACGACCACGCGTCCGCGGTCGCGGCCGAGGGCGGCCTGGACATCTCGTTCAACCTCATCGCTCATGGCGACGTCCAGGGCACGCCCCTGATCGACATGGCACTGGCGGACTACGAGCGCCCGGTCCTGACGGCGGTCAGAACCCAGTTCCTGACGGCCCGAGCGGCGGCCCGCCAGATGGTGAAGCAGGGGTCCGGAGCGATCTTGTTCTTCGGTGGCGCGGGCGAACCGGTCCGAGAGTTCGCGGTGGGTGGGCTCCAGGTGGCGTTCCACGCGCTCGAGGCGATGCGCCGCCAGCTGGCGGCCGAGCTGGGGCCGCAGGGGGTACGGACGGTGACGCTCCGAACGGGCGGAATCCCGGAGACCCTCCCGGCGGAGTTCCGGGGCCGCGAGGAGCTGGAGCGGAACATCGCGGGCAAGACAATGCTCGGCCAGGCGGCGACATTGGCCGACGTGGGCGCGGTGGCGGCGTTCGTGGCATCGGACCGGGCAAGGACGATGACGGCCTCAACGGTCAACATAAGCTGCGGCGCCCTGGTGGACTAGCGAGGGTCGCGGTGAGCCGGGGAGGGCCGGTCGTCAGCCCGCGCTCATCGGCGTGCCGTGATCTGCTGCACCGTCCATGCGTTGCCGTCCGGGTCGGCGAAGTGCACGAAACCCACGTTGTTCAGGTCCGCTTCTCCGTCCCAGGTGCCCATGCCGTGGACCTGGATCTCGCTGACCTCGACGCCGCGCTCGGTGAGCATCGCGTGCGCCTTCGGCAGGTCGTTGACCACCAGCTGGAGGCCCTTCAGCGACCCCGGCGGCATGTCGGGCACCGCGCCGCGGCCGAACACCACCGAGCAGCCCGACCCCGGTGGGGTCAGCTGCACGATGCGGACGCCCTCGGCGGGCGTCACGTCGTGGTCGAGGGTGAATCCGACCTGGTCCGCGTAGAAGGCCTTCGCCCGGTCCACATCGGACACCGGCACCACGACCACTTCGAGCGTCCACTCCATCGCGCGTCCTTCCGTCGGCCAAACCAGGCGGAGCACACGCTACCCGTGCCCGGGGTGTTCGCGTACCGCTCGTCAATCCTCCGCGATCAGCCGCCGCACCGCGTCCACCACGAGCTCGCGCCGTTGCTCGCGGGAGAGGGTGTTGCGCACGCCGAGTTCCGAATTGGTCGTCGCCCACGCCGTCGAGATCGACTGGATCAGCACCAGCAACTCCATGGGTGTGTAGTGCTTGGACAGTCTCCCTTCGTCCTGGGCTCGTTGCAGGTCGAACAGCCGGATCTCGTTGGCCAGCACGATCTCCGTGACCCACTTGCCGTCGGGGCGCTCCAGCCGGTGCCAGACCGCCAGCCGCAGCGTTTCCGGCTGCTCTTCGTACCGGTCGAAGAGCTTCCCGGCGTAGCCCGGCAGGTCGTCGGCGTCGACCGGGACTTCCATGACGAACTTGGCGACCGACTCGCCGAAGACCGTGTCGAACAAGCTGTCCTTGTTGATGAAGTACTTGTAGAGCATCGCCTTGTTGCAGCCGGCGGCGTCCGCGATCCGGTCCACGCGGGCGCCCGCGATGCCCCGTTCCGCGAACTCCTCCGTGGCGGCGGCGAGGAGTCGCCGCTTCGTCTCCGCCGCATCTCTCATGCCGGCCAATATAGCAACTAACTGGTTGGTTGACAAACTCGCTCAGCCGGTGTTTCCTGGAAGCAACCAACCGGTTGGTTAGCCGGTTCGAGCGAACGAGGAGAAGAGCGTCATGAGCAGGACTTGGCTGATCACCGGCAGTTCCCGGGGGTTCGGGCGGGAGCTGGCCCGGGTCGCGCTCGAGGACGGTGACCGGGTGGTCGCCACCGCGCGCCGGCCGGAGCAGCTGAAAGATCTGGTGGCCGAACACGGTGACAACGTCCGGGTGTTCGCGCTGGACGTCACCGACCCCGCGGCCGCGCGAGAGGCCGTCGCCTTCGCGGTGCGCGAGTTCGGCGGGCTCGACGTCGTGGCCAACAACGCCGGCTACGCGAACAGCGCGCCGATCGAGGACATGCCGGAGGACGACTTCCGAGCCCAGGTGGAGGCCAACTTCTTCGGCGTCGTCAACGTCACGCGCGCGGCGCTGCCGGTGTTCCGCGAGCAGGGCTCGGGGCACTTCCTGCAGTTCTCCTCGGTCGGCGGCCGGGTCGGCGGCTCGCCGGGGCTGGGTGCCTACCAGGCGGCGAAGTTCGCCGTGGAGGGATTCTCCGAGGTGCTCAACGCCGAGGTGAAGCCGTTCGGCGTCAAGGTCACGATCGTCGAGCCGGGCGCGTTCCGCACGGACTGGCAGGGCGTCTCGATGGAGCGCGCACCGGTCCGCCCGGAGTACGACGCCTCGGTCGGTGAGATGCACCGCCTCCGCGACGCGACCGACGGCAAGCAGGCGGGCGACCCGGCTCGCGGAGCCCGCATCCTCGCCGACGTGGTCCGGCTGGACGCGCCGCCGCTGCGCCTGTTGCTCGGCGCGGACGCGGTCGAAGCGGTGCAACGGTCGGACCGCGCGCGGGGAGCCGAGGTGGAGGAATGGGCCGAGGTGAGCCGGTCCGCGGGGTTCGCCGCGAACTGAGCGACCGGCGCGGACCGGGAGGGCGATGGGAGCTGACTGGGCGCACTGGGGAACGGCGCCGGGGTAGGCGAGTCGCGGCTCTTCGGCCACGCGTCGAGCCGGGCAGGACCTTGCCGAGCGCGCCGGTGAGCTGACCTCACCCCTGGGCTGACTCCCGTTGCTCGACCACCAGTCGCTGGTGACGGGCCGCGCGGACGCGGTCGCCGCAGGTTGTCGAGCACCAACGGCGGCGGGCGTGCTCGCGGAAGAAGAACCGTACGCAGCCGTGGGCCTCGCACGGGCGCACCAGGGGGCCGAGGTCGCCGGTGACCACCTCGATCGCGTCGCGGGCCAGGGCGGCCAAAGCCGCCGAAAGGGTGCCCGGGCTGGTGCTGTGCCACTCGCGGTGGGGCCCCGACGGCCAGGTGAGCTGGGGCGCCGCGGCGTCGGCGCTGGCCGCCGCGTTCACCGTCTCCACCGCGCCGGTGGACGGTGCGCGGTCTTCGGCCAGGGCGGCCAGCAGTTCGCGGACGGCCGCGCGGAGGTCCGTGACGCGGCTCAGGTCTTCCGCGTCGAGTGAGGTGGCCGGGGGGAGGCCCAGCCACGACGCGGCCGCGGGCGGCTCGGCCAGGTCGTCGACCTCGCCGCCGGCGCCGAGCCGGCGGGTGTTGACCAGCGCCAGCGCGGGGGAGCGCTCCTCGCCGGGTGCCGCAGTGACCACGTTCGCCTCCCGAAGTTCGGCCCTCATTGTCCAGATCCGTTGACAGTCTACGTCGTCTCATGGATAAATGAGCAAGTAAACATGAGACGTGAGGAGAGACCGATGGTCGCCGTGTATCACCGCTTTGCCACCGTTGCCGGGCGCCGGCTGTTCTACCGGGAGGCCGGGCCCGCCGACGCGCCCACGATCGTGCTGCTCCACGGGTTTCCGACCAGCTCGCACATGTACCGGCACCTCATCCCGGCGCTGGCCGACCGCTACCACGTCGTCGCGCCCGACTACCTGGGCGCGGGCGCGTCCGACGCGCCGCCGGTCGGCGAGTTCGCCTACACCTTCGACGCCCTCGCCGAGCTCACCCTCGGCCTGCTCGACGAGATCGGCCTGGACCGCTTCGCGCTCTACATCCAGGACTTCGGCGCCCCGGTCGGCCTGCGGATCGCGGCCGGGAACCCGGAGCGGGTCACCGCGATCGTCACGCAGAACGGCAACGCCTACGTCGACGGCCTGGGGGCCGGGCTGCCGCAGCGCCTCGCCGCCGGCACGCTGACCGACGAGGACCTGCGCGGCATGGTCAGCCTCGAAGCCACCAAGGCGCAGTATCTCGACGGCGTGCCCGACCCGGCGCTGGTCAGCCCGGACGTCTGGGTCCACGACCAGGCCCTGCTCGACCGGCCCGGCGGCGCCGAAATCCAGATGGCGTTGCTCGCGGACTACCACCACAACATCGGGCTGTACCCGAAGTTCCACGAGTACTTCCGGACCAGCCAGGTCCCGCTGCTGGCCGTCTGGGGCGGCAACGACGGGATCTTCATCGCCGACGGCGCCCGCGCCTACGCCCGCGACCTGCCCGACGCCGAGATCCACCTGCTCGACTCGGGCCACTTCGCGCTCGAAACGCACCTCGACGCCATCGCCGGGTATGTCCGCGGATTCCTCGGAAGGGTGGTGACGCCGTGAAATCCGTTCTCCCTCAACGGGTTCGGTGAGCGGGACACCGGCGCGGCGCCGGTTGACCGGTCCGGCGTCCCGCTCGTAGGGTCGTCCCGAGATCGCCCTGGCTCCAGGTCGGTCCCGGTCCCGGAGAACCCCGCCGTCGTCGTCAGGCATCCGCCTCTGCCTGTGCCGACGGGTCGTTCGCCGACGGGACCGGGCGCGCAGCGGATCGGAGCCTCGGCGGCCGGACGGTGTTCCGCGGAGGCGTGCCGAATCGTCGACCCTCCGCACCGGAAGCGTGGAGGACGGATGACCAGACGGATTCGGGTGGGGGCGATCGTGGTCGCGCTCGTCGCCGGGACGATCAGCACGGCGGGGCCGGTGCAGGCCGCCGACACCTTGCTGTCCCAGGGAAAACCGGTGACGGCGTCGTCGGCGGGCGGGTGCTGCCCGGCGCCGGCCGCCGTCGACGGCGACTCGGCCACCCGCTGGGCCAGCGCGGCCGGCGTCGATCCGCAGTGGATCTACGTCGACCTCGGCGCGGCGGCGCACGTCAGCCGCGTGCGGCTGCAGTGGGACGCCTCGTGCGCGACGGCCTACGAGATCGACACCTCCGCCGACCACGCCACGTGGACGCGGATCTACTCGACCACCACGGGAAAGGGCGGTGTCGAAGACCTGACCTCGCTCGACGGCACCGGCCGCTACGTGCGGGTGTACGGCACGAAACGCTGCCGCACCGACGCGTCGAAGGGCTACTCGCTGCAGGAGTTCGGCGTCTACGGCTCGACCGGGGACGTCGTGCCGCCGTCGCCGCCCGGCACGCCCACCCTCGACAGCGTCACGCCCACCAGCGCGACCATCTCGTGGACCGCGGCGACCGACGACAAGGGTGTCGCGGGCTACGACGTCTACCGCGACGGTCAGCTCTGCGCCAGCACGACCGGCGCTCTCACCGCGACCTGCGGCAACCTGAGCCCGAACGGCACCTACGGCTTCTACGTCAACGCGCGCGACGCGGCCGGGAACGTCTCGCAGGCCAGCGGCACCCTGTCCGTGAAGACGCCGCCGTCCGACGACCACACGCCGCCGTCGGTGCCGGCGAACGTGCACACCACCGCGGTCAACAGCACGTCGATCGGCCTGGCGTGGACCGCGTCGACCGACGAAAACGGCGTCACCGGTTACCGGATCTTCAACTCCGGTACGCAGATCGGCACGTCCGACACGGCGAGCACGACCCTCGGCGGCCTGACCCCGAACACCGCCTACCACCTGCAGGTGCGGGCCGTCGACGGCAACGGCAACCAGAGCGACCCGAGCACGCCGGTCCTGGACGTCACGACCACCGGCGGATCGAGCTGCTCGCCGTCGCAGGGGGTCTGCGGTGCCACCCAGGTCGGGACCGATGACGACGTCGTGTGGGGCCTGGTCACCCTGCCGGACGGCACGATCCTCTACAACCAGCGCGACGCGCACGCGATCGTCCACCTGAACCCCAAGACCGGGGCGAAGAAGACGATCGGCACCGTGCCGAACGTCCAGAGCACCGACGGCGAAGGCGGCCTGACCGGGCTGGAGATCAACCCGGCTTCGTTCGCCTCCGACCACTGGCTCTACATCATGCACACGTCGCCGAACGACAACCGGATCGTCCGGATCAAGTACGACCCGGCCGCCGACTCGCTGACCACGAGCACCGAGCAGATCCTGCTGACCGGCATCGCGCGCAACAAGTTCCACAACGGCGGCCGGCTGCGGTTCAGCCCGGACGGCCGCTACCTGTTCGCCGGCACCGGTGACGCGCAGAACGGCGCCAACGCGTCGAACACCAGCAGCCCCAACGGAAAGGTGCTGCGCATCAACCCGGACGGCTCGATCCCGGCCGACAACCCGTTCCACAACGCGGTGTGGAGCTACGGGCACCGCAACGTCCAGGGCCTCGCCTTCGACTCACAGGGCCGGCTGTGGGAGCAGGAGTTCGGCAACAGCGTCATGGACGAGACGAACCTGATCGTCAAGGGCGGCAACTACGGTTGGCCGTCGTGTGAGGGAACGTCGGGTTCGTGCGGCACCGCCGGGTTCATCGCCCCGAAGAAGACGTACCCGGTGGCGCAGGGTTCGTGCAGCGGCATCACGATCATCCACGACGCGCTGTACGTGGCGTGCCAGCGCGGCACGCGGCTCTACCGCGCGGTGATCAGCGGCAGCTCGCTGACGAACTTCCAGACGTTCTTCAACGGGACGTACGGCAGGCTCCGCACGGTGGAGCCGGCTCCGGACGGCCAGATGTGGCTGGCGACCAGCGTGGACGGTGACAAGGACAGCACACCGCACAACAGCCACAACAAGATCCTGCGCGTGACGGTCGGTTAACCGCCGAGGAGACGCGAGAGCGCATCCCGCGCTCTCGCGTCCTTCGCCGCCAACGCCGTCAACTCCTGCGCCAGCGCGGCTAGCCAGTCGTCGACCGCCGCTTCCTTCCGGCTGATCACCACTCCGCGCACCACCTGGTGGATCTCCGCCGCGACCCCGCCGTGCTTGCCCGTGCTCAGCACCAGAACCCGGTCCGGCGTCCGGACCCGCACCGCGACAGCCTGGCCGTCGCGTCCCGCGACGCGGTCGGCGAACGTGCGCCGCCGCTCGACCTCGACCATGCCCGGCGGCAGCGCGCTGCCCAGCGTGTCGGACAGGACGCGGTGGTAGGACTCGACGTCCGCGCGGTCCGTGCGCAGGGCCGCCGCCACCAGGTGGAAGTCCAGTTCGCCGCCCATCAGTCGGTCAGGGGCAGCACGAGCTGCGGCTTGGCGATGTGGTGGTCGTCGCGCAACGGCTTCACCGCCGTGCCGATCGCGAAGAACTCCGTCGTGTGGCCGCCCCAGCGGTGCGGCAGCGACAGCAGTTGCACGCCGACGATGCCTTCCGCTTCCAGCTGCTCGGCTTCCGCCTGCATCCGCGACATCGCGAGCTCACGCGCGTCGTACAACGCCTCCGTGTACTGCGGGATCTCGACGTTCTGGCCGATGTTGCCCATCATCTGCCGGAACCGCTGGTGCGCGATGTGGTAGACGCACGTGCCCATCACCATGCCCAGCGGCGCGTAACCGGCCTGCACCAGCGTCCAGAAGTCCTGTCCGGACAGGTCCGAGGTGAACGGCTTCCCGGTGTTGTTGCGCCATTCGCCGGGTTCGTCGGCCTTCACCGCGGTGCCGACGGCGATGAACTCGGCGAGGTCGCTGCCGAACTCCTTGAACTCGATCTCCAGGCGGACCGCGACGATCCCGTCGGCGCCGAGGACGTCCGCCTCCGCTTCCATCCGGGACATCGCGAGCTCGCGGGCGTGGTACATCGCCTGCGAAAGCCGGTCCATCTCCTGGTTCTTGCTCCACCGTCCCATCTGGAACCCGACGTGGTAGATGCTCGAGCCGAGCACGAGCCCGAGCGGCCGGAACCCGGCTTCGCGCACGAGGAGGAACTCGTTGACGCTCAGGTCGGACGTGAACAGGCTGGTCTTCTGGCCCGGCCGCATCTCGGCGAGCCGGCGCATCGCATCCTCGGGGATGTGCTGCGCGGCGGGGTCCGCGGTGGTCACGAAGCCTCCTCAGGAACGGTTCAACGGCAGGATCTTGAGCGCGCTGGTCGGGGCGGCGCGGCCTTCGTGGAAGCGGGCGATCGCGGTGCCGGTCACGGTGGCGATGCCGGCCACCGCGACTTCCTGCACCGGCCACGTCCGCAGCGTCATGCCCGAGACGATGCCGCCGTCGGCGCCGCAGTCGCGGATCGCGCGGGCGAACTCCGCCCGCGCCGCGCCTCGGACGTCGGTGACGACCTGCGTCGGCGCGTCGACTTCGGTGTTCCCCGCGAGCACGTTGACCTGGTACTGCATGTTGTAGTCGAACCGTGCGCGGCCGGCGACGCCGACCGCCATCCGCACCGGCACCCAGCCCGCCTGCATCAGCTTGCCGACGTCCTGGCCCGGCAGCTCGGTCGTGAACAGGCGCCGCGGCCGCTGGGTGGTTTCGGCGCGGACGGCCGTGCCGAGGGCGGTGAACTCCTGCATGACGTCGTCGAGCGCGGTGATGGTGACCTTGATACCGAGGACGCCGTCGGCGCCGAGGGCGGTGGCTTCCTGCCCGAGCCGGTCGAGCGCGGTCGCGTAGCCCTGGCGCAGCATGTCCGAGAGCAGCTTGACCTGGTCGGCGGCCCACGCGGCCGGCCCGGTCCAGCCGACCTGCTGCACGACGCAGCCCATGACCTCGCCGACGGGGGTGAAGCCGGCCACTTCGACACCGACGGCCCCGGGCACGCTCAGCAGGGAGGTCTTCAGCCCGGACGCGGCATAGCGCTCGACACGAGCCCGCGCAACCGGCGGCAGGCCACGACCGTCCCACTCGGGCACTGGCTGACCTCCTTCGACCGGCTCTCGCTCCCATCGTGGCACGGATCCGCGCGGGCAGTCGCCGGGCGCGGGGTGATCAACGGGGTATGTCCGGAAGGTCCGATCGCGCGACGGCGCGAGGCCCGGGGGCGGCGGCGCGGGCACGCCTGAGCTGCCGCGCCGCCCGGGCGGTCGCGGGGCGCTCGCGCCCCTGCGCGTGGCTGCCCGGCGGCCGCGGGGTGCTCGCGACCCTGCGCGTGGCTGCCCGGCAACCCGCGAGACGCTCGCGAACCTGTGCGCGGCTGCCTGGTGGCCGCGGGGTGCTCGTGAACCTGTGCGCGTGGCTGCCCGGCGGCCGCGAGGGCGTGACCGACCCTGCGCACGACCGCGCCCAGCGCCTGCAAGGCCTCACCAACCTGCGCGAGGCGGCTTCCCGTCCAGCGGCAGCACCGGAAGCGCCGCGGTCGGCGGCGGACCCTCGCCGAACCGGGCCACCGCCGTGCCGAACACGCTGGCCACCGCCGTTGCTCCCGTGTGGCCCAGTGCCCACGCTCGCAACGTCGTCGACGACACCAGCCCGCCGTCCGCTCCCGATTCGCGCACCGACTCCAGGAACTCCGCCCGCGCGCCCGCTCGGACCCGTGTCACCAGCGAGGTCGGCACCGGTGCCTCGGTGCCCGGCCGGTCCGTCATCGCGATGTCGTACGCCGTCGCGCTGGCGATGCCGATCGCCAGCGTCACCGGGATCCAGCCCGCCAGGACCAGCTTCGCCACGTCCGGACCGGACAGTCCCGTCGTGAACGGACGGACCCCGCGGACCCCGCGGACCGCGCGCACCGCCGTGCCGAGGACGACGAACTCGTGGACCGCCTTGCTCACCCTCGTCACCGTGCAGGCGATCGACAGGACGCCGTCCGCGCCCAGCGCGCCGGCTTCCTCGCGCAGGCGGTCCAGCGCCGTCGCGTAGCCGTGGCGCAGGCCCGAGGTCACGTCCTCGTGCCGCGAAACCACGCAGCCCATCACCTCGCCGATCGGTCGCAGCCCGACCGCCTCCGCGCCGACCGTCCCCGGCACCGACAGCAGCGACGTCCGCAGGCCCGACGCCGTGTAGCGGCCGGCGCGGGGGTGCACTAGCGCCAGCTGTCGTCGCCGAAGCCGAGGGTCACCGGGCCCCGGCGGGACGTCTCGGCGATCGTTTCGGCGGGCAGCACGTCGTCGAGGAACGCGTAGTCCGGGCGCCGGTTCCGCGCGTGCCACTCCGCGATTTCGTGCCAGCCCGGTGCGGCCAGCGCGCCGCCGAAGTGCTGGACCGACAGGCCGGCCGTGAGGCCCGCGAACCGGAGTCGGTCCGCCAGCGGCCAGCCGGTGAGGGTCGCCGCGACGAACCCCGCGCCGAACACGTCGCCCGCGCCGGTCGCGTCGAGCACGTTCACCGGCAGGGCCGGGATGTCCGCCGTCTCGCCCGTCGTTCCGTCGACCGCGAGCACGCCCGCCGCGCCGCGGGTGATCACCGCGACCGGCACCAGGTCGGCGAGCGCCGCCAAGGCCGCTTCCGGGGTGTCCGTGCGGGTGTAGCGCATCGCCTCGACGTCGTTGGGCAGGAACGCGTGGCAGCACGCCAGCTGCTCGAGCAGCGCCGCCGACCACGCCTCCGACGGGTCCCAGCCGACGTCGGCGAACACGAGACTCCCGGCCTGGTGCGCGGTGTGGACCCAGTCGGCCGTGTCGAGGCCGATGTGCGCGACGGTCGCGCGGCTCGGCGGCGGCGAGCCGGCCAGCTCGGCGACCGGGACGGGCGGCGGGTGGCCGTGCGTGACCATCGCCCGGTCACCGGCGTAGGCGAGTGAGACGGTCACGGGGGAGTGCCACTCCGGGAACCGCCGTGACCGCGAAAGGTCGATGTGCTCCTGCCGCGAAAGCACGTCCCAGCAGTAGCGCCCGTAGACGTCGGTGCCGAACGCCGCCGCCAGCGACGTCCGCAGGCCCAGGCGGCTCAGCGCCACCGCGAAGTTCGCGATGCCGCCCGGCCCCGAGCCCATGCCGCCCGTCCACACCTCCGTGCCCGGTTCCGGCGGTCCTTCCAGCCCGGTGAAGACCAGGTCGAAGAACAGCAGGCCGGACAGGAAGACATCGATGTCGGGTACGGACTCGGCCGGCACGGGCACCTCCCGGAATCGAGGATGCGCACGAGCGTGCTTCAGGTGCGCGGAATGCGCAAGAGACGCGCAAACTCGATCGCCTGGTGAGCGAGTTTGACTGCTATCGTCCCGGCATGCTGCCCCAGCGTCGTCACGAGCTGATCCTGCGGGCTCTCCGCGCGGAGGGGCCCGCGCCGGTCGGCGTGCTGGCCGAGCGGCTCGGCGTCAGCCAGGCGACCGTGCGCCGCGACCTGGTGCGGCTCGACCGCGAGGGCCGGTTGACTCGCGTCTACGGCGGCGCGATGGCGGCAGACGACGAGCCGTTCGCGCGCGTGGCCGCCGAACGGGCCGGGGAGAAGGACGCCGTCGCGCGGCGCGCGGCCGGCCTGGTCGCCGACGGCGACACCCTGCTCCTCGACATCGGCACCACCGCGCACCGGCTGGCGCGGCACCTGCGCGACCGCGCGCTGACCGTGATCACCAGCAGCCTCGCCGTCTACGACGAACTGAAGGACGCCGACGACGTCCAGCTCGTCCTCCTCGGTGGCGTCGTGCGGCGCAGCTATCACTCGATGGTGGGATTCCTGACCGAGGACGCGCTGCGCCAGGTGCGCGCCGACACCGTCTTCCTCGGCACCAGCGGCGTCCGCTGCGACGGGCACGTCATGGACTCGACGGTCGTCGAGGTGCCGGTCAAGCGCGCGATGGTCGCCGCCGGCGATCGCGTGGTGCTGCTCGCCGACGCCGGCAAGTTCCCCGGTACCGGCCTGGCCCGGGTCTGCGGGCCGGACGCGCTCGATGTCGTCGTCACCACCACCGGGGCCGACGAGCCGACCTGTTCGGCGTTGCGCGAAGCGGGCGTCGAGGTGCTGCGATGAGGCTCGCGATCCTCGGCGGTGGCGGGTTCCGCGTGCCGCTCGTGCACGGCGCGCTGCTGGCCGGCGGCGGGGTCACCGAGCTGGTCCTGCACGACGTCGACGCCGGGCGCCTGGCCGCGATCGAACGCGTGCTGGCGGAGCAGGCCGCCGGGGCGAAGACCGCGCCGCGGGTGCGGACCACCACCGATCTCGCCGCCGCACTGTCCGATGTGGACTTCGTCTTCTCCGCCATCCGGGTCGGCGGGCTGCGCGGCCGACGGCTCGACGAGCAGATCGCGCACGCGGAAGGCGTGCTGGGCCAGGAAACCGTCGGCGCGGGTGGGATCGCCTACGGGCTGCGGACGGTCCCCGTCGCCGTCGATCTCGCGCGAAAGATCAAGGAGCTGGCCCCGGAAGCGTGGGTCATCAACTTCACCAACCCCGCCGGGATGGTCACCGAGGCGATGGCCGCGCACCTCGGCGAGCGGGTGATCGGCATCTGCGACTCGCCGGTGGGGCTGTGCCGCCGCGTCGCGCGGGCCTTGAAGATCGACCCGGCGACGGCGTGGTTCGACTACACCGGGCTCAACCACCTCGGCTGGCTGCGCGCGGTCCGCGTCGGTGGCGAGGACGTCCTGCCGCGGCTGCTCGCCGACGCCGGCGCGCTGGAGTCGTTCGAGGAGGGCAAGCTCTTCGGCGCGGACTGGCTGCGCGCTCTCGGCGCCCTGCCGAACGAGTACCTGCACTATTACTACTTCGCGCGTGAGGCCGTGAGCCCGCAGTCGCGCGGGGCCCAGTTGCTGGAGCAGCAACGCGGCTTCTACGCGGAACCTTCGCTGGCTTCATGGGAACGCACGCGCTTGGAGCGCGAAGCGACGTACATGGCCGAGACGCGCGAAGGTGAGCGTGAGGATCTCGAAGGCGGCGGCTACGAAAAGGTCGCGTGCGCGTTGATGCGGGCCATCGCGTACGGCGAACGCACGACGCTGATCCTCAACGTCCGCAACGGATCCGCGCTTCCTGGCGTGCCCGGGGACGCCGTCGTCGAAGTGCCGTGCGTCGTCGACGCGAACGGCGCCCGGCCGCTGGCCGCCGAGCCCTTGCCCGGCCACGCACTGGGCCTGATGACGGCGGTCAAAGCCGTCGAGCGGGCGACGATCGAAGCGGCGACGACGGGTTCGCGCGAGGCGGCGTTGCGGGCGTTCGCGCTGCACCCGCTGGTCGACTCGGTCTCCGTCGCGCGGCGGCTGCTCGACGCCTACGCCGCCGCGCACCCGGAACTCGGTTACCTGGCCAGCTCGCGCAGCAGGGGCGCCAAGCGCTGAGCCAGGTCGGCGTCGACCAGCTCGATCTCGCCGACGAGCAGTTCCGTGACGGCGTGGAACGGCGTCCTGAGGTCGTCGAGCCCGCGGACGAGCGTCGCTTCGAAAGGCTTGGTGACGTCAGCGGGCAGCTGGTCGAGGCCGCGGCCTTCGACCGCCGGGACGTCGTGGCGCAGGCAGGCCAGGCCCAGGGCGTACTCCCGGACGCGGCCGATCATGTACTCGGCCTGCCAGCCGCGGCCGCGTTCGATGCTCGACCGCGCGTGCAGGGCGTGCAGCCAGGCCAGGTCGGCCAGCCGCCGCGCGTCCGGCGGTGACGACTGCGGGCGGTCCCGCGGCGTCCCGAACAGCAGCCGGAACTTCGGCGTCGTCGCGCCGAAGTCCGCTTCCGGCCAGAACGCCAGATCGACCTGCAACGTGTCCGCCAGCAGGAACACGCGGAACACGGTCCGCTCGAACACGACGTCCAGGTGGTGCACCGCACCGTGTTCGCGGTACATCCGCGCGGTGAAGTCCGCGAGCACCGGCTCGGTCTCGCCGGCGATCGCGAAGGCGAGGTCGATGTCCGACCACTCGTCTTCGGCGTCGAGCGCGGCGGAGCCGGTGAGCGCGGCGCCGGTGACGCGCTCGTCCGACCGGGCCGCCTCGACCAGGGCTTCGCGGAGCAGGTTCCGATCCCCCGGGGTGAACATGATCCCCAGGCTAGACGGCCGCCATCGCGGTGAACTCCGCTTCCGCGACGTCACGCTCGACGTACAGCGACCACGCCTTTTCGGCGATGTCGTCCGGGTCGAGGGTGCCCATCGCGAAACCGTGGTCCTGCTTGGTCAGCTCCCGGTGGATGTCGCCGCGCTCGATGAGCCCGCCGATCGTCAGCGCTCCCGCGTAGACGCCGGTTTCGCGCAGGGCCGCGTTGAGGGTCAGGACGTACATGCGCAACGCCGCCGAGGCCGGCGCCAGGCTGCCGAGCATCGGCATCGGGTACTTGCCGCTCAGGCCGCCGGCGAAGAGCAGCGAACCCGAGCCGCGCTCCAGCATGCCCGGCAGCACCGCTTCGACGAGCCGGGCCGCGGGCGAAACGATCGCGTCGAACGCCGCGCGCACGGCGTCCGCGCCGGCCGAAGGGAGGGGGACGGGGCGCGGGCCGGCGATGTCCGCCGGGCCGAAGTACACCGTGTCGAGCTCGCCGGCCTCGGCGGTGATGCGCGCTAGAACCGCTTCCACTTGGGCGGGGTCGGTCACGTCGGCCGCGTAGGTGTGCGTGGTGCCGCTCAGGGACTCGCGGTAGCTCGCGTGCCGGGTCTCGGTGCGCGAGACCAGCGCCGTCGTGAAGCCTTCACGGTCGAAGCGCCGGGCGATCGACAGACCGAGACCAGGGCCGACACCCAGGACGGCGATGACTTTCGGCAAAGGGTCCTCCTTGAGAGAAATTGAGACTGCCCTCAAGTTATCCATAAGATGAGGAGGTCGTCAACTTTCTCGCGGCGTGCGGCGAATGTCGTCATGGGTTGCGGCCACTGGCCTACCCGGCTGCTCCAAGCGTGTAGAACATGTTCCAGTTTCCCGAGTGGACCGACACCATGACCTTCGCCGTTCCGCGAGCGAGGAGTGCGCCATGGATGCCGACCTGACCCGCCGCCAGATCCTGCGCGGCACCGCGGCGGGCGTGGGCCTCGCCGCGACATCCGGGCTCTTCGCCGGGCCGGCCGGCGCGGCATCGCTGGTGGGGGAGTACGACGTCGTCGTGGTCGGCTCCGGCGCGGCCGGGATGACCGCGGCGCTGACGGCGGCCAAGCGGGGGCTGAGCGTCGTCGTGCTCGAGAAGGCGCCGACGTTCGGTGGGTCCGCAGCCCGGTCCGGCGCGGGGATCTGGATCCCGAACAACCCGGTGCTGCTCGCCGCCGGCGTGCCGGACACCCCGGCGAAGGCGGCGCAGTACCTCGCGGCCGTCGTCGGGCCGGACGTCCCGGCCGCGCGGCAGCAGGCGTTCCTGACCAACGGCCCGCAGATGATCGCGTTCGTCATGGCCAACAGCCCGCTGCGGTTCCGGTGGATGGAGGGCTACAGCGATTACTACCCGGAGCTGCCCGGCGGGCTGCCGAACGGCCGCTCGATCGAGCCGGACCAGTTCGACGGCAACCTGCTCGGTGCGGAATTGGCGAACCTGAACCCGGCGTACCTCGCGACGCCGCCCGGGCTGGTCGTCTTCAGCGCCGACTACAAGTGGCTGAACCTGGCCGCGGTCAACGCGAAGGGCGCGGCGGTCGCCGCCACCTGCCTCGCCCGCGGCACGGCCGCCGCGCTCGCCGGGCAGAAGCCGTTGACGATGGGGCAGTCACTCGCCGCGGGCCTGCGGGTGGGGCTGCAGCAGGCGAACGTGCCGGTGCTGCTGAACACGCCGTTGCTCGACCTGAACGTCGAAAACGGCGCGGTGACGGGGGTTCTCACGCCCGGCGGGCTGGTGCGCGCGCGACGCGGTGTGATCGTCGGCTCCGGCGGGTTCGAGCACAACGCCGCGATGCGCGCGCAGTACCAGCGGCAGCCGATCGGTACCGAGTGGACGGTCGGCGCCAAGGAGAACACCGGCGACGGCCACCGCGCCGGGCAACGCGCCGGCGCCGCACTCGACCTGATGGACGACGCGTGGTGGGGCCCGGCCATCCCGATCCCCGGCGACCCGTACTTCTGCCTGGCCGAGCGGACGCTGCCGGGCGGGCTGATCGTGAACCAGGCCGGCAAGCGGTTCGTCAACGAAGCCGCACCCTACAGCGACGTCGTGCACACGATGTACGACAAGAACCCGGCCGCGCCGGACATCCCCGCGTGGCTCGTCGTCGACCAGAACTACCGGAACAAGTACCTGTTCCGCGACACCCTGCCGCTGCTGCCGCTGCCGGACTCCTGGTACACGGCGGGCGCGGTCTTCAAGGCGTCGAGCATCCAGGCGCTCGGCTCGGCCATCGGCGTCCCGCCGGCCGCGTTGAAGTCCACTGTGGACCGATTCAACGGCTTCGCGTGGTCCGGGGTGGACGGTGACTTCCGGCGCGGCGCCAGCGCGTACGACCACTACTACACGGATCCGCTGGTGCTGCCCAACTCGTGCCTCGCGCCGCTGTGGGCGCCGCCGTTCTACGCGTTCAAGATCGTCCCCGGCGACCTCGGCACGAAGGGCGGCATGCGCACGGACGCCCGGGCGCGCGTGCTCCGCCCGGACGGCTCGGTGATCCCGGGCCTGTACGCCGCCGGCAACGCCAGCGCGGCGGTGATGGGCCACAGCTACGCGGGCGCCGGCTCGACCATCGGCCCGGCGATGACGTTCGGGTTCATCGCCGGGAACGACGTCTAGAACTCCTTCTCGACCAGCGGAAGGACTTCGGTGCCGAGCAGTTCGATGGCGCGCATGACCTTCTTGTGCGGGACGCCGGACCAGTCCATCTGCAGCGCGTAGCGGTCGGCGCCGGTGAGCTTCCCGACGGTGATCAGCCGGTCGGCGATCTCCTGCGGGCTGCCGACGAACAGCGCCTGCGCGTCGTGGGTGTACTGGTCGTACTCGGCGCGGGTCGGAACGGCCCAGCCGCGGGCTTTCGCGCCGTACTTCATCGTCTCGAGCCAGTACGGGTAGAAGGTCTCCTTGGCGTCCTGCGAGTTCTCGGCGACGAAGCCGATGGCGCTCATGGTGACGTGGAGGTCCTTTTCCGCGTGCTCGCCCGCCTCGGCGGCCCGCCGGTAGAGGTCGACGAGCGGGGCGAAGCGTTCGGGGCGCCCGCCGATCACGGCGTACACGACCGGCAGGCCGAGCAGCCCGGCCCGGATCGACGACTCGGGGTTGCCGCCGGTGCCGACCGAGATGCGCAGGTGGTCGCCGTAGGGGCGGGGGAGGATCCGCGCGTTCTCGAGGGACGGGCGGAACTTGCCGGACCAGGTCAGCGGGTCTTCGCGGTCGATGTGGAGGAGGAGGGCGAGCTTCTCTTCGAAGAGCTCGTCGTAATCGCCGAGGTCGTTGCCGAAGAGCGGGAACGACTCCGTGAACGACCCGCGGCCGGCGAGCAGCTCGGCCCGGCCGTGGCTGAGCTGGTCGAGGGTCGTGAACTGCTGGTAGAGGCGGACCGGGTCTTCGGTGCTCAGGACCGTGACCGCGGAGCTCAGGGTGATCCGGCTGGTGACGCTCGCCGCCGCGGCCAGGACGGTGCCCGGGTTGGAGATGGCGTACTGGTCGAGGTGGTGCTCGCCGAGGCCGTAGAAGCCGAGGCCCAGCTCGTCGGCGAGCTTGATGCGCTCGAGGGTGTTGGCCAGCGTCTGCGCGACGGACGGCTGGTCGCCGGTGCCCGGGTCCGGTGTGCGGTCGCCGAAGCTGTAGATGCCGAGTTTCATAGAGCGTTCAACTATCTGGAGGGTGGATTCGTTCCCGCCTCAGCCGAAGCGGGCCTGGATGGCGTCGAGGTTCTTCTCCGACAGCTGCAGGGCGGCGGCGCGGAGGCTGAGCCCGTCGAGGGTGGCGCGCTCGAACATGGCCGTCACCAGGTCGCACATCCGGGTCCGCACCTTGCCGAACGCCTCGTCGGCGTCCGCGCCGACGTCGCCGAAGAGGGTCCACCACCACCAGGAGTTCGTCGCCGAGTTGGCCACGAAGTCGGGTAGCACCCGGATGCCGCGGGCGGCGAGCAGCTCCTCGGCGTCGGACGTCACCGGCATGTTCGCGGCCTCGACGATGAGCTTCGCGCCGATCTTGGCCTGGTTGTCGCTGTCGACGCAGTACGAGATCGCGGCCGGCACGAGGACCTCCGCCGGGACGTCGAGCCACGCTTCGGGCGGGAGGAGCTCGTCGCCCGGTTTGAGGTTGTCGCGGTCGATGCCGCCGAAGCGGTCGCGGTGGCGCAGCAGGTTCTCGACGTCGAGGCCGTCCGGGTTGACGACGACCCCGCGCACGTCCGAGACGCCGACCACCTGGAGGCCGGCTTCGGCGAGGAACCGCGCGGTCGCGCCGCCCATCGAGCCGAACCCCTGGACGACCACCCGGTTCGGGCCGGTGAGGCCGAGCATCTCGAGGCCGGTGAGCGTCGCTTGGGCGACGCCGAGGCCGCCGACCAGCTCGTCGAGCCCCAGGCCGCCGACCTCGATGCGGAAGGCGTCCGCGAGCCGTTCGGTGGCCGCGTCGCGGTCTTCGAGCAGGGGGTACACCGCCTGGACCGAGCTGAGCAGGCCGATCTCCGCGATGACGCCGTCGATGACGTCCTGGCGCAGGCCGAGGTCCTCGCCCATGGTCCAGTAGCGCTCGATCAGCGGGCGCATCGCGTGCAGGTAGCGGGCGACCACGTCGCGGGCGCGCTCGTCGTACGGGTCGAAGTCGATGCCGCCCTTGGCGCCGCCCAGCGGGATGTACCGGCCGTCGGGGTCGTAGTTGAGGCCCTCCTTGAGCGTCATGCCTCTCGCCAGGCCCCGGACCTCGAAGAGCGTGCACCCGCGGCGCATCCGCAAGCCGCCGCTGGCCACGCCGCGAACCAGCCTGTCGATCACCAGGTAGCCCCGGCACCCGGTGATCGGGTCGGTCCACGCCACTTCGAGCAACGCCGGCTCGGTCATCGTCCTCCCTCGCTCCTGGACGGCCGGTCAATACCAGCCGCATTCCCCGGTTCCGTCAACCGCCGTGCCGAGCTCGTGCGCCGTCGCCTGCTCGACCCACCGGGCGCAGTCGGCGGCGGTGACCGTGCCCTCGCGCGCGACGACCTGCACGGCGAGCCCGTCGAGCAGCGCGGTGAGCCGCCACGCCGCGCCGTGCGGGTCGGGGCAACGGAACTCGCCGGCGGCGACGCCCTCGGTGATGAGCGAGACGACGGCGTCGCGCCACCGCAGGTCGAGCCGCTGGACGACCTCCCGCAGCTCGGCGTCGCGCATCGCGGCGGCACCGGCTTCGATCCACAGGTGCCAGCCGGCGACGGGCTTGGTCGGGCCGTAGAGGACGAGGACGGCGCGAAGCCGTTCGCTTGCCGTGCCGGGACGGGCCAGCTCGTCGCGCAGGACGGCGAGGTTGCGCTCGGCGGCCTGGCGGAAGGCTTCGATGATGAGGGCTTCGAGGGTGCCGAAGTGGTAGAAGATCAAGGCGGTGCTGATGTCCAGAGCCTTCGCGACATCGGCGGCGCGCACGCCGGCGATGCCGCGGGCCCGGACCTGGTCGAGCGCGGCGAGCACGATCTCTTCCCGCCGGACTGCCACCGCCTTGCGCGCCATGCGGCCACCGTACCCAGCGGCGCTCGCGGGGACAGGACCCGAACGTCGGGTCAGCAGCGAAGCTCGGTGACGAGCGCCCGCAGCCACGGCCCGGCGATCGCGGGCTCGGCCGAGATCGTCCGGACGAGCCTGTCCCGCACCTCCGCGGAGCGACCGGCGTCGACGAGCGCGAAGGCTTCGGCCAGTGCGCGGCGCGTCGCCTTGCCGTGGTCGGGAGTCCGGACGGTCTCGTCGGTCCACCGCTGCCGAGGGAAGGACGGGGTCAGCTTCGGCTGGTCGTTGCCGAAGTAGAACCAGACATCCCGAGCGAGCGACACGTTGCGCACCGCCGCGGCGGGCAGCTCGCGCGTCCAGGCGACGTCCTCCTGCCAGCGCCAGGCATCCGGCCGGATCGGCTGGCGGAGGGTGACGCCGAGGAACCGCAGCTTGCGCCGGATGACGTGCCAGGCTTCGCGGTCTTCGTCGATCCAATCGCGGAGCTGGACGTACAGCTCGGTGAAGGTGTCGCCTTCGTAGACGAGGTCGACGAAGACGGTCGGCCGCGTCCCGCGGGCGAGCGCGTAGGGGGTGATCCCGGCGGCGGCGAGGTTCTCGCGCAGCAGCTGGACATCCCGGCGCCCGAAACCGTTCCGTGGCTTGAGGGAGAGCGGCAGCTGCCGCACGCGATCCCGCCACGACGTCTGTTCGAGGGCACCGCCGAGGAGGTCGTGCATGCTGTCCAAGGAGCGGCCGACGAAGTGGAGTTCGCCGTCGCCGCAGCGGGCGAGGACCTTGGCGGTGCAGGTGGTGAGGTCGCCCAGGAACCAGAGGTGCGGCTGCGCGGTGTCGTCGAGCAGCGTCCCGACCTGGTCGGGACGCACCAGGTCCCACCGGAACGGTCGGTTCGTCATGGGGGTCAGGGTAGGTTCGGGATTCGTTGGGCGGCAACGGATTTTCGGGCTGGTTCGGGGCGCCGGGGTTGGGGAGTCCGGTGTGGTCGGTGGGGCGGGCGGCGGCTTTGCTGGGGGATGTCGTGGGGTTGGTGGGCTGCTTGTGGTTGGGGGGCTCGGGAAGTGGTGATGGGGGACTGCTGTGGTGGTGGGGGTTTGTTGGATCGGCCGGTCGGATTCGGGGTCGGGTCGCCGGTTGCGCGGTGGAGTGGAGTTGGCGGGGAGCTGGGCGCTGGGTGCGGGAGCCAGGAGTTGGTTGCCGGGCGGGGCGCTGGGAGCCGGGCGCGGGAGTTGTGTGCCAGGCGCGGGCGCGGGGCGCTGGGGAGCCCGAAGTTGGGTGCGGGAGCCGGGAGGTGAGCGCTGGGAGCTGGGTGCGGGAGCTAGGAGTTGGTTGCCGGGCGGGGCGCTGGGAGCTGGGAGTTGGTTGCCGGGCCGGAAGCCGGAAGCCGGAAGCTAGGACGTGAGCGCTGGGAGCCGGGCGCAGGAGCCAGGAGTTGCCGCGCGGGGCGCGGGGCGCAGGCGCTGGAAGCCGGGCGCTGGGAGCCGGGAGCCGGGAGGCGAGTGCTGGGAGCCGCCGTGCGCGGGAGTTGGGTGCCAGGCGCGGGCGGGGGCGCTGGGGAGCCGGAAGTTGGGCGCGGGAGCCGGGAGCGGGGAGCCGGGAGGTGGGTGCTGGGGGCCGTGCGCGGGGGCTGGGTGCCGGGCGCGGGGTGCGGGGCGCTGGGGCGGGATCCGTGAGATGAGCGCCGGAAGCCGGGCGCGGGAGCTGGGAATTGGGTGCCGGGCGGGGCGCTGGGAGCCGGCGGCCGGGAGCCGGGAGCCGGGAGCCGGGAGGTGAGCGCCGGGAGCGGGGCTGGGAGCGGAGCTGGGAGTCCGGTGCCCGGCGCGGGGGAGCCGGAAGTCGGGCGGGGGAGCGGGGAGTTTCCGGGTGGAACTGGGCTGTTGTAGAGAACCGGCCCGCCGACATCGAGGCGGTGCGGGGCCGGTCGGACCGGCTACTGCGACGCGGTGCACGAACAGACCGTTCGGCGCCCGAGAAGCTTGACGGGCCGGGTTGGTCGCTTGCCGTGAGATCGGCGAGCCGCTGGTGGCTGTGTTGAGGGACTCGTTGGAGAAAGGGGGGAGCCACCGGCGGCCGTGCCGAGAAACTGGGTGGTGGGAGCGGCTCGGTGAGCGGAGGGCCGGGCGGGGCGCGGGTATGAGGCGACTTCGCTGTGGTGGCAAGAGGTCCTGGGCGGCGCGGGTGGCGCCGCCGGGGGAATGGCCGGGCCGAGGGGCCGCCCTTGCGGTTCCTCGGCCCGGCCTTCGGTACGGCCCTCAAGCCGTCCACTTCGGATCGCGGCCCAGGTAGCGCAGCAGCTCCGCTGCCGCGTCGTCGTCGGGGTGGGGGGTCAGGGCCGGGGCGTAGGCGAATCCTCGCAACGGCTCCGCCAGTTGCTTCGCCACCGGCAGCAGCGCTTCCGCCATCTCCGTGGTCAGCGGGGACTCCTGGCCCGTCGCGATCGCGATGTCCCACGCGTGCACCGCCGCGTCCAGGGCTGCCGCTCCCATCGCCACCGCCGCCGGGAGGGCGCCCTGCGGGAGGGGAGTCGGCACCGCTTCCGCGTGCGGGGACACCGTCGCGAACGCCGCTGCCGCCGCGGCCAGCTTGGGCTCCAGGAACTCCGGCGCGTCCGCCAGCTCGCCCGACGGCGCGAACGGGTTGAAGTCCGGGCCCGGCTCTCCCGTGATCGAGGCCGCGTAACCCTGCTGGTCGCCGCCCGCGTGCTGGAGGACCTGCGTCACGTTCCACTCCGCGCACGGCGTCGGGAGGGACCAGTCCGTTACGCCCGCCGTCGCCGAACGCAATGCCTGGTGCGCCGAAGCCAGCAGCGGCCACGACGACGAAAGCGACGTCGAAAGCGGCGGCGAAACCGGCGATGAGACCGGCGAAGACAGACCCGCGAAGAACGCTCGGATGTCCGCCACAAGGACCTCCGGGGCCTCGTGCGCCGAGTAGTGGCCGGCCGCGTCGCGGGGGCCGCCGCGGCCCGAGCGGGTGTCGTACGCGTTCCAGCTGACGATGTTCGCGTGGTCGCGCTCGGCGAAGCGGCGGATCGACTGGAAGTCGCCCGCGAACATCGCCAGGCCCGTCGGCACCGTCGTCGGGCCCTCCGGGTGGGCCGTCGTGTGCGCGTCCTCGTAGTAGAAGCGGATCGACGAGCCGCCCGTGCCGGTCAGCCAGTACAGCGCCACGTTCGCGATGACGAAGTCCGCGTCGAGGTGCTCGCCGAACAGCTGCGCGTTCCACGCCAGCAGCGCCAGCGGGGAGTCGGCCAGCGCGAACGCGAGGGTGTGCGGCTGCTGGCTGTGCAGCGTGTTGAAGGAGAACATGTTCTCGTAGAACCACTGCAGGTGCGCGAGCGCGGCCTGGTCGGCTTCGCTCAGGTCCGCCATCTCCGCCGGATCGCCGGACGGGAACGAGAACAGCTGCGTGACGTGCACGCCGACGACCTTCTCCGGCGCGAGCCTGCCGATCTCCGGCGAGATCATCGACCCCGCGTCGTTGCCCGCCGCGCCGTACGACTCGTAGCCCAGCCGGCTCATCAGCTCCGCCCACGCCGCCGCCGTGCGGTGCGTGCCCCAGCCCGCCGACCGCGTCGGGCCCGAGAACCCGAAGCCCGGCAGCGACGGGATCACCAGGTGGAACGCGGGCGCGTCCGCCGACTCCGGCTCGGTCAGCGGGCCGATGACGTCGAGGTACTCGACGATCGAGCCCGGCCAGCCGTGCGTCAGCACCAGCGGCGTCGCGTCCGCGCGGGACGACCGGACGTGCAGGAAGTGGATCGTCTCGCCGTCGATCTCCGTGACGAACTGCGGGTACGCGTTGAGCCGCGCTTCGAACGCCCGCCAGTCGAAGCTCGCCAGCCAGTGCTCGGCCAGCGCCCGGACGCGCTCGTTCGTGACGCCGTACTCGGCGGGCAGGTCGTCCGGCCACAGCGCCCGCTGGAGACGAACCGCCAGGTCGTCCAGGGCGGACTGCGGGATCTCGGCGCGGAAGGGGCGAAGGGCGGGGACCGTCATGGCTGGCTCCTGGACTCGAACGCTGGAACGGAATGCTTCGTTCCGAACTGTACCAGAGCGGAATGATCCGTTCCAGTGGTAATCTCGATCCATGCCCGAGACCGCACTGCCCGGCCGCGCCGGCCAGGCCGCTCGCAACAACGTCGTCATCCTCGACGCCGCCCGCCACGTCTTCCTCGCCGACCCGAAGGCGCCGATCTCGCAGGTCGCCGAACGCGCCGGCGTCGGCATCAGCGCCCTCTACCGGCGCTACGCCAGCAAGGAGGTCCTGCTCTCCCGGCTCTGCCACGAGGGCCTCCGCACCTACATCGCCGAGGCCGAGGCCGCCGACGAGGAGCCGGACGGCTGGACGGCGCTCACCGGCTTCCTCGGCCGGGTGGTCGACGCCGACGTCCACTCGCTGACCGTCCACCTCGCGGGCACGTTCACCCCGACCGAAGAGATGGGCGCCGACGCGCACCGGGCGAACGAGCTGTCAGCGGCCCTCTTCGCGCGGGCGCGGGCGACCGGGCGGCTCCGCAAAGACGCCGTCACCGAAGACATCGGCATGATCCTGGAGTGCTGCGCGGCGATCCGCGTCGACGACGCGGAACGCACCACCGAGCTGCGCCGCCGGTACCTGGCGATGCTCGTCGAGGGCCTCGAAGCGGGAAAAGACCGTGCCCTGCCGGGTCCGCCGCCGCGCCCGGGTGAGATGAACGGCCGCTGGCGTCCGTCCTGACGGACCCTACGCGGCGCGTCCGGATGGCGGTAACGAATGTCGGGATTGCGACGACTGAACAGCGTCGGATGTCCACGAATACCACGCAGCATCAGTCAGAGCGGCATTCCCCGGACCGGAACAGCGAGACCACGACTATGCAAAGAACCTGGCGACGGATCACGATCCTGTCCTCGGTGGCCGCACTGGCCACGGCGTTCGTCGCGATGGCGCCCGCCGCGCAGGCGGAAACGCCCACGAGTGCTGTCGAAGTCAGCACCACCACCGTGGTGCCGGGACAGACCTTCACGCTCACGCAAACCATTCACAACGACCGCGATTTCACGGTGACTTTCGCGAAGGGCGCCATTTACGGCACCCCGACCCCGATCGTCGACGTCGTCGACGTCGTGTCCTGCACCAACACGACGGCGGTCGGCTGCTTCCAGGCCGGCGGCAGCTACCGCGCCGCGTTCGGCGACCTCGAGGCGGGCGGCACGAAGACCACGGTGTGGACCTTGCGCGTCAAGGACACCGCGACGCCGGGCCAGTTCACGCTGCAGCACCAGTTCGTCGGCGACAACTACTCCTTCGACACCTACGACGGCCCGGTCATGACGGTCGCCAACCCGGCGACCAACGCCGACGTCAAGGTCGCGCTCGCCGCGACCGGCCACGGCGGCCTCAGCGCGCGCATCGACTACACGCTGACCGTGACGAACAACGGCCCGTCCGCCGCGACCGGGATCCGCGTCGTGGCAACGTATGCGTCGGGCCTGTCGTTCGCCAGCGCCACCGGCTGCACCCGCGTCGGCACCACCCGGGCGCTGAACTGTGACGTCGCTTCGCTGGCGTCCGGTGCTTCGGCGACGGCGAAGTTCTCGGTCAACGGCGGCCTGCTGGCGCTCGGCTCGTACACCACGACGGCGGTGCGCACGGCCAGTTCGCCGACCGATCCCACCAGCGCCAACGACAGCGCGTCGAAGACGTGCTCGGCGCTCACCGGGCTCATCGTGACCTGCTGAGGGCTCGCGAGAGGTGAACCGGGCTCGTGTCCTCCGCCAGGGACGCGGGCCCGGTTCGCGTTTTCAGCCCGTGGCCGAGGCGTACAGCTTCGCGATGTCGTCGTCGAAGTACGCGCTGTAGGAGACGTCCGGGGTGTCGCCGCCGAGCTCGTAGCCGCCGATGACCCCGATGACCGCGCCGTCGGTCACCCACGGGCCGCCGCTGGTGCCGTCCGGGAACCCGGGGCACGCGACGCGCAGCTGGTAGGTGTCGGACCGCGTGGTGGCGCCGGTGCACACCACGGGGGAATCGGTGGTGTCGGGGTAGCCCGTCAGGGTGATCATGTGGTCGAATCCGCGGTCGGTTCCGAGCACATTCGCGCCGGTGAGGCTTTCCAGTGAAGCCGGGTTGCCGGGTTGCTGAACGGTCAGGAACGCGAAATCCAGATCCGGGTCAGCCGACGACGTCCAGCCGTCCGCGACGGCGACTCCCGTGACCGTCCACATTCCCAGCGGGGCGACGCCGTCGTGATAAGCCGGGGCGAACGACATTCCGTCCTTGACGCAGTGCGCGGCCGTCAGCACCAGATCGCCGGCCTCGGAATGCACGACGCTCGCCGTGCAGAAATGACTCCCGTTCGCGAACAACGCGCCGACCGGGGAAAGGGTTTTCGCCGGAGCCGGGGAAGCAGCGGAGGCCTGAGTGGACGGAGAAGTGACCGGGGCGCCCGCGGCGTAGGCGTCGTCGGCGGTCGTGCCCGTGCCGGCGACCAGGCCGGCGCCGAGCAGCACCAGCACCGCCGCCGCGCCCGTGAACGCGGGCCTCAGGAAGTTGATCGCCACCACCCCAGATCACCACACCGCGGCCGTGTCGGCAGCGCAACGAGGCGGATGCACAGCGACTTCACAGCGGTCGCGACGTCGTTAGCCTGGGGCCATGTCGAGTTCGGTCAGGTCGCCCGACGGCACGGTCATCGGGTTCGAGACGCTGGGTGCGGGCCCGCCCATGGTCCTCGTCCACGGCACCGGCGCGGACCACACGCGCTGGTCGGCGGTCCGCGAGCGGCTCGCCGAGCGTTTCCGCCTCCACCTCGTCGACCGCCGCGGGCGAGGGCTGAGCCGCGACGAAGCGGGCGCGTACGACATCCGGCGCGAGGGCGACGACATCGCCGCCGTCGCCGAGGCCGCCGGGGGCGGCGTCTACCTCCTCGCGCACTCCTACGGTGCCTTGTGCGCGCTGGAAGCCGTCGGGCGGACCGACGCCGTCACGCGGCTCGCGGCCTACGAGCCGCCCCGGCCGAAACCGGGCGAGCACGTGATCGGGCCGGACGCGCGCGAACGCATGCGAGCGGCCGGAACGCCCGAAGAGGTGCTCGTGATCTTCCTGCGGGAGGCGCTCCGGCTGAGCCCGGCGGACGTCGAGGCGATGCGCCGCACGCCGGTCTGGCCGGCCCGGGTGGCCGCCGCGCACACGATCCTCCGGGAGCTGGAGGTCGTCGAGCAGGCCGAGTTCGGCGCGAGCCTGGGCGAGATCGCGATCCCGGTCCGGCTGTTCGCCGGCACGGAGAGCCCGGAGTACCTGCGGCTCGCCGCCGACGCCGTGGCGGCGCGCGTGCCCGGCGCCGACGTCGTGCCGCTGCGGGGCCAGGCTCACCAGGCGATGGACTTCGACCCGGATCAGTTCGTCCGGGCGGTTTTCGACTTCGGCGAGGCGTGAGACCGGGGGTCGGCTGGCTAGGTGAGGTTCTTGGGCAGCAGGGTCGTCGTCGCGTCGGGGGCGGCGACCGCCTTGGGACGCTTGTCGCGGAACAGCCAGCCGCCGACGATGCCGCCGACGAACCCGAACATGTGGCCCTGCCAGCTGACGCCCTCTTCGGTCGGTAGCAGCGACACGAACTGGTAGGCGAAGCACAGGGCCATCACCAGCCCGATCACGATGTCGATCGGGTGCCGGTCGAACAGGCCGCGCACGATGATGTAGCCGAAGTAGCCGAAGACCAGGCCGCTGGCGCCGACGGTGACCGCCGACGTCGGCGAGATGAACCAGATGCCGAGACCACTGGCGACGATGATCAGCACGCTCACGCCGAGCCACTTCTTCACGCCGCGGTAGGCGGCGAGGAACCCGAACACGAACAGCGGGCCCGAGTTGGCTTCGATGTGGTCCCAGCCGTAGTGCAGGAACGGCGCGGTGAAGATCTCCGGCAGCGACGCCGGGTCGCGCGTCACGATGCCGAACTCCCGGCTCAGGTCGTAGTCGGTCGGGGCGTTGACGAGCTGGATCACCCACATCACGGCCAGCAGGCCGACCATCACCCAGAGGGCCTTCTTGGCCTCGGCGATCATCATCTCGGCTTCGCTGCGGGCCGGGCCCTCGCTGGTCGTGCTCATGGTCTCCCCCTGCTCGATGTGCGCCGAGGATATCCGGACGACGGGCGCGGACGCGGCGTTCCGGACCGAGCCGTGACCTGGCCGGGTGGCCGATCATTCCGGGAGCCGTGGGGGCCGTCGCGTCTTCCTGAGTCGTTCAGGTCGCCGGGACCATGGCGTACAAAGGACGAAGAGGTGATGCCGGATGACGCCCTCGGTGGTGCGGCACGCGAAGCGGCGCCGATGGGCGGTCGTCGCCGCCGTGGCCGCGGTGCTCGTGTCCGTGCCTTCGGTCGTCGCCGCGCTCGCCCCGGCCGGCGCGAGCGGCGACCCGGCCCGGCTGCGCGATCTCGTGCTGGGCTCCGCCGGAAAGCCGTACCAGGGCTATGCCGAAAGCGCCGGGTCGCTCGCCCTGCCGGAGCTGCCGAACCTCGCCCCCGTCACCGCGCTCTTCTCGATGCGGACGCCGATGCGCGCCTGGTACGCCGGGCCCGACCGCTACCGCGTCGACATCCTCGGCATCGCCGGTGAGCACGACGTCTACCGGCTGCCCGACGGCGAGTACACGTGGGACTACGGCGACAACACGCTGACCGAGCTGATCGGTGAGCCGGCCGTCCGGCTCCCGCGGGCCGGGGACCTGCTGCCGCCCGAGCTCGCCCGGCGGATCCTCCGGGCCGCGAAGGGCGACCCGGTGAGCGCGCTGCCGGGCCGCAACGTCGCCGGCGTCGCCGCGGCCGGGCTGCGGCTCGTGCCCGCCGATCCGGACACGACGATCGGGCGCGTCGACGTCTGGGCGGACCCGGCGACCGGCGTGGCCGTGCGCGTCGAGGTCACCGCCCGCGGGCAGGAGGCACCGATCCTGGTCACCGAGTTCCAGCAGCTCGAGCAGACGACGCCGGTCGTCGAAGCCCCGCGGCCCGTGCTCGGCTCGGGGCTCACCGTCGCGAGCGCCCCGGACGTCTCGAACGCGCTCGGCGCGCTGGGCCAGGTGCCGCTGCCGGCGACGCTCGCCGGCCGCCCGGTCGTGTCGTCGAAGTTCGGCGGCGTGGAGGGCGCCGCGCTCTACGGCACCGGGCTGGCGGCGTTCGCGGTCATCGCCGTGCCGCGGGCCGTCGGGAACGCGGCGAGCGACGCCGCCGGGAAGGCCGGCGGGGTGCTGACCAAGCTGGCGGCCGGCAGCGTGGTGCAGCTGTCGATCACGCCGTTGTCGCTCGCGATCGTCCGTGCCTCCTCCTTCCGCCGCTCCTACCTGCTGGCCGGCACGGTGACGCCGGACGTGCTCAAGGCCGTCGCGGAAGAGCTGTCCACGCTGCGCCGGGGTTTCCGATGATCGTGACGAGCGCGCTGACCAAGCGGTACGGCACCACCCTGGCGGTCGACGCCGTCGACCTGCTGGTCCGCGAAGGCGACCGCTACGGCTTCCTCGGCCCGAACGGCTCGGGCAAGACCACTCTCGTCCGGATGCTGCTCGGCCTGGTCTACGCCACCAGCGGGGAGATCGAGGTGCTCGGCAAGCCCGTCCCGAAGCGCGTTGCCGAGGTGCTGCCGCAGGTCGGCGCGCTCGTCGAGGGCCCGGCCGCGTACCCGCACCTGTCCGGGCGGCGCAACCTCTCCCTGCTCGACGCCGCCGGGCGCGGTGGCGGGCGGCGGACGCGGCGGCGGAGGATCGACGACGCGCTGGAGCAGGTCGGGCTCGGCGCGGTGGACCAGCGGCCGGTGAAGGCGTACTCGCTCGGCATGCGGCAACGTCTCGGGCTCGCCGGCGCGCTGCTGCGCAAGCCCCGGCTGCTGATCCTCGACGAGCCGACCAACGGCCTCGACCCGCAGGGCATCAAGGAGATCCGGGAGCTGCTCGTCGAGCTGAACGCGGGCGGCACCACGGTGTTCCTGTCCAGCCACCTGCTGGCCGAGGTCGAACAGCTCTGCACGCGCGTCGGCGTCGTCGACCGCGGCCGGCTCGTGCTGGAAGACGACTTGTCGACGCTGCGGGCGGCGACCGGGCGGATCCTCGTCGGCACGCCGGACCCCGCCGCGGCGGTCGCGGTCCTCGACGGCCAGCTCGAGTCCCGCGACGGCGACCGCCTGGTCATCCGGCACGGCGACCCGGCCGCGCTGAACGCGATGCTCGTCGGAGCGGGGGTGCGCGTGACGTCGATCCACGCCGAGCAGCGGACGCTCGAACAGGTCGTCCTCGACGTGACGGGTCCGGGCTCGGACCGCTTCGGGACCGCCGGATGATCGCCGTCGAACTGCGGAAGCTCGCCCTGCGGCCGCGGGTGTGGGTCAGCGTGGCGCTGTTGTGCCTGCTGCCCGCGATCGTCGGGGTCTTCCTGGCGACGGCCGACTTCGCGCCGCCACCGGGGCAGGGCGGGGCGTTCCTGTCGGCGGTCGTGAGCGACGGCGCGCTGTTCCCGGCGGCCGCGCTCGCGCTCGTCCTGCCGTTGTTCCTGCCGATCGCGGTCGCCGTCACCGCGGGCGACTCGATCGCGGGCGAGGCGTCCACCGGCACCCTGCGGTACCTGCTGGTGCGGCCGGTCGGCCGGACGCGGCTGCTCGGCGCCAAGATGGTCGCCCTCGCGGTGTACGTGACCGCGGCGATCGTGATCGTCGTGCTGACGTCGCTCGTGCTCGGGGTGATCCTGTTCGGCACCGGCGGGACGCCGGGCGTCGCCGGGCCGGGCGGGCAGCCGACCGGCGTGACGTCGCTGTCGGGGCAGTCGCTCAGCTCGTCCGGGCTGGGCCTGCGGCTGCTGGGCGCGGTCTCGTACATCGTGGTGTCGATGCTGGGGTTCGCCTCGATCACGATGTTCCTGTCGACGGTGACCGACTCGGCGCTGGGGGCCGCGCTGGGCGGGCTCGCGGTGCTGATCACCAGCTCGGTGCTGGAGACGCTGGACGCGGCCGCATCCGTCAAGCCCTACCTGCCGACGCACTACTGGCTGTCGTGGATCGACTTCTTCCGGGATCCCGTGCTGTGGCGCAACATCGACCACGGGCTGCTGCTGCAGGCGGGCTACATCGTCGTGTTCTTCGGGGCCGCGTGGGCGAACTTCGCGACCAAGGACGTCACGAGCTGAGGCACTCCGCCGGCGCTTCGAGCGGGCTGGTGCCGAGGGCTTGGAGGACGAGCTCGGTGACGGCGGGGTCGGTGGGGAGGTCGCCGTGGCCGGCCTGGTTGCCGGGGCAGATCTGCTGGAGGGCGACGTTGACGGCGCCGTCGAGGCGGGCGGACTCGGGCGGGGTGACCGTCTCGTCGCGTTCGGTCCACACCGAGAGCCACGGCAGGGTCGCCGGGATGGGTTCCTTCGCCAGCTCCCGCAGCAGCGTGCTGCCGGGGGCCAGCTGCACGCACGCGGTGGGGCAGCCGCCCGGGACGAGCGCGCCGCCGGCCGCGGCGAGCCCGGTGCCGTGCATCGGCGCGCCGAGCGTGATCACCCGGCGCGCCTGGTGGTCACCGCCGTCGCGGCTGACCCACAGCCGGGCCACGACACCGCCGGCCGAGTAGCCGATGACGTCGACCGAAGGTGCTCCGCGCGCGTAGGCGTTCTCGACGGCTTCGGCCAGGACGCCGGCCTGTTCGACCAGGTCACCGGTGCCGTCGTCGGCCAGGGTGAGGACCTCGGTGCTGCGGCCGGTGGCCTGCCGGATGCGGGCGGCCAGCTCGTTGAGGGCGCCTTGACCGCCGCCGTAGCCGGGGACGAGCAGGACGGGCCCGGGCTTGTCCTGGTCGGGCGTCCCGGCCCGCGGCGCGGCGCTGGTCCCGGTGGTGGCGAGGACGGCCGCGACGAGCACGGCCACCACGACGACGGCGACGCCGCCCATGAGCAACCGCCGCCGCGGGCTGATGCCGCGCCACCAAGCCGTGATCCGCACGCACCCATCATGACCCGGCCGGGCTGAAGAGGACGTGCGGTCGCGAAGAGCCTGTCACCCGTTCGGCTCTGAACCGGACCGTGACGGCCGCCGTGTGCCGGGTGGGAGTGTGGAGACAAACCGGGGTGAGCGATATGCGGATCCGGAAAATACTGCTCGTCATACCGTTGCTGGTCCTGGACCTCGCCGCCTGCGGGCAGCCGGCGGTCCTCGTCAAGGTGGGCAAGGCGGTGCCGGTGCCGCAGAGCACCGGCGTACCCGCCTGCGGCGCGTGGCTCGGGGATACACCGGTGCTGCCGGACGTCGTACGGCTCTAGTTGAACGGGTCGAGGGTCAGGTACGCCGTCGCCGGGTTGCCGTCGTTGACCAGGGACTCGTAGTGGCCCACGTCGTCGAAGGCGAACGCGTACGCCTTGCCGTCCGCCATCTGCGCGTGGATCTTCTTCGCGTACTGGTTCGTGACGGCGTCCAGGTAGAACCCGGCCGGGCTCGGGTCCGGCTGGTTCGCGTTCGTCAGCAGCGTCGAGCGGTTGAAGCCCGCGCACAGCGTGCGCGAGATCTGGCCGCGGACGTCGTTCGGGGCGTCGAGGTTCTTGTAGCAGCCGAAAACGCTGTCGGAGTCGGGTTTCTGGAACGCCGTCACGAACCCGCCTGACGTGTTCGTGAAGTTCATGACGTTGCCGGACACGCGGCCGGAGTACTTCACGTTCGGCTGGTCCGCGACGGGTGTCACGGTCAGCGTCGACGAGCTGTACTTCGTCCAGACGCGGTTGATGTAGTCCTGCAGCACGTTCGCGGGCAGCGCGCCGGCCTCGATGCCGTGGCCGGGCGCGAGCGCGCGCAGGACCGTGCCGTCGGAGCGGGTCCGGATGAGGTTGGCCCAGCCGCCGGCCTGTTCGCGCAGCGAGTTCAGGAAACCGTTGTAGCCGCCCGCTTTCAGGTGGCCGGTGTTCTTCGTGGTGCCGCCGACCGGCTGCACACCGACCGCGTACGGCGCGGAGAACATGTCGACCTGGGTGCTGTTGATCCAGAGCCCGCCGTCGTTGAGCGTGTACTCCGACCAGTTGAAGAGGATGTTCACGTTCGGGTCGGACGGGTTCTGGACCGCCGGCTGCACCAGCCCGCCGGTGGTGAGCTTGAAGACCAGCTTCTGCCCGTAGGAGAAGTAGATCCGGCCGGAGAACTTCGGGATCCGGATGGTGATCGACTGGCCGTTCGCGGGCCCGGCGATCGACGCGTCCGGCGCCGGGGTCGGCGGGTTCCCGCCGGCCGGCCAGGCGTGGAACGCGCCTCCTGCGTCGGCCCAGCCCTGCTGCCCGGTCGCGAGGTACGTGCCCAGGTCGTAGAGGTAGATCGGGTCGGCCCGGCCGGAGTTGTTGGTGATCTTCAACGGGATCGTGGCCGGCACGGCGTCGGCCGCCGGGGCGAGGGCGGTGGCGAGCCCGGCGGCGACGGCGGCCGCCGCGGCCAGGGTCGTCAGTCGCCGGAAGAACGGTCTGGTGCGCACGGGCGCCTCCTCGTCGAGGCCGGTGATCGCAAGTTGTCCAGACCATTGCACGGGGCGCCGGGAACGGTTGTCAAAGGCTGATAATTATCAGCCACCGTACGGAGCAGCGTCAGGAGATCCGGCGGACCGGCTCCCCGCCCAGCAGGCAGTCGAGGTCGATCCGGCCGCCCGCCGCCGCGAGGACGGCGTCGATCGCCAGGTCGACGTCCAGCTTCCGGCCGTGCTGGTCGGCGTACGCGCGCATCAGGTTGCCGATGTGGCGTTCGGGGTTGCGCCACGTCGGCCAGCGCATCGAGGCCCGGTTCGCCAGCTTCGTGAAGTCCGTCTGACGCTCCGTCACCTCGAGCAGCCACTCCAGGTAGACGCGCATCGCGTGCAGCGCGCTGTGGCCAGGGGTCGCCACCGGGCCGTGGCCGGGGACGACGGTCCGCGGGCGGAACGTGTCCTGCAACCAGGCGAGCGCGTCGAGCCAGCCCGTGATCGAGCCGTGCACGGCCAGCGGCGTGTCGCCGACGCTCACGAGGTCGCCGGTGAAGAGCGTGCCCGAGCGCGGCTCGTGCACCACCAGGTCGCCCGCCGTGTGCGCGACGCCCGGCACCGCCACGACGTCGGCGAACGCGCCACCGAGGTCGAGGCGCTGCCAGCCGGCCACCTTCCGGACGGCGGCCGGCTCCGGCGGCTCGAGCACGCCCCACTGGGTGTAGGTGAAGACGTTCCCGTAGGTCTGCGGGCCGGCCTTGACGAGGTCGACGCTGCCGGGGGCGGCCAGTGCCGTCCCGCCCTCGCGCAGCGCGACCCCGACGCCGTTGTGGTGCTCACCGTGCGCGTGCGTGATGGCTACGGTCAGCTCCTGCTCGCCCGCGTACTTGCGGACGTCGCGCATCAGCTCCAGCGTCGCCTGCTCGGTGCCGCACGTGTCGACCAGCACGACGCCTTCGCTGCCCTGGATCCAGCCGCAGTTCGAGACGAACCACTCCGCCGGGCTCTTCACGTACGCGACCACGCCCGGGCGCGCGTGCCGGAGCGGGACGATGTTCGATGTGACGGCCGGCATGGTTCCTCCCCTGGACTGACGAAGCGGTTAACGACGGGGGCGCGAGCAGGTTGCGGAGTTTTACCCGGCGATAACCCAGCGCTGGTTGGCCGCCGCCGAGCAGGTCCGGATCTGCAGCCGGGTGCCGTCGGCCGACGAGCTCCCGGTCGCGTCGAGGCACTTGCCCGACTGCGGGTTCAGCAGCGTGCCGTCCGACCGCGCCTGCCACGTCTGCGCGCCGGTGGCGTTGCAGTCCCAGAGCTGGACGAGGGTGCCGTCCGCGGTGCCGCTGTTGGCGACGTCGAGGCACTTGCCGAAGGCGCGGATCGTGCCGTTCTGCCTGGTCCAGCGCTGGGCGGGGGTGGTGTTGCACGTCCAGAGCTGCACGGCCGTGCCGTTGGCGGTGTTCGACGCGCTGACGTCGACGCACTTGCCGCCGAGCCCGGTGATGGTGCCGGCGGGGTAGGGCGTGCCGCTCGCGATGAGGTAGGCGCTGGTCGCGACGTTCCAGTGGGTCGCCAGGTAGCTGCCGGGCGCCGGATTGGTGTTGAAGTAGTCGTCGCCGAGGCAGTCGAACTGGTTCTCCGGCGCGCCCGGGCAGACCTTCACGAGGGTGCCCGGCGGGTTCGGGAGGCCGCCGTCGTCGTAGCACATGATGTCTTCGTCGTCCCAGCAGTGACCGAACGCGCTGGAGTGCGGCGCGCTGCCCTGGACGGCGCCGAGGGTGTGGAGCAGCTCGTGTCCGGTGGCCTGCCAGGACCAGCAGCCGGTGCCGACCGTGGCGTAGTGCGGGCCGGCGTTGTACGGGTTGGCCGAGCCGGGGCTGTCGTTGCCGCCGTTGCCGAAGGCGAGACCGCAGCCGTCCTCGTCGTACCAGACGATGTACTTGCGGTCGGCGCGGTTGTAGCCCTGCGCCTTGATGGCGTTGGTGATCGTGTCGACGGTCGCCATGTCGGACTGGGCGATGGTCACGTTGTTCACGGTGGCGCGGCAGCTGGAGTCGGTGACGTACCGGACGTGGCGCACGCCGCCGCCGAGCCGGCTCGCGGCCTCGACGAAGCCGTCGTCGATCTGGCTCGCGAAGGTCTGGAACTGGCCGGCGAACTGGGCGTAGCGGTCCGCCTGGGCGGCGCCGCGGACGTAGAGGGCCTGGACGCGCTTGCCGCTGGTGCCGTCGCCGTCGCAGACGGTGGACATCGGCGCCGCGGCGGCGGCTTGGTCCCGCAGGTGACCGGGCAGCTGTTCGGTGCCGTCGCCGCCGGCCGCGGTGGCCGAAGGCAGCAGTGCGGTGGCGAAGACCAGGGCGGTGCTGAGCGCGGCGAGGCGCCAGGTTCTCGCGGTCATGGGGGAGTTCCGCCTTTCCCGGTGCGACAGGGGACGAGAAGTGCGGTCTAGACCACTGAGGATGATAGGCAGCGGGTGAGCGGGCTGTCACTGACAAGAACGGACAGCCTGGGGTGAATCGCCCACGGGATTTTCGATCGTACGATTGAAAATGATCTTTCGGACCGCGGGGCGTCAAGGGTCTTGACAGTCGATCTCGTACGTTCATACTGGTATATACCTTTATGGGAGGGTCCGGGAAAACCGAGGGGGGCTTCGCGCTCGCGGGCCGACGGAAGGTCTGAGGGGTCCTTCCGTCGGCCGCGCGAAGCCGTCGTTGAAAACCTCCGGTCACAGACCGCGTTGACACAACTACTGGTACGAACCAGGATGGGTGCTGCCGGCCGGGAGGAGACACATGGCGGGGGCACACGTCCGGATCGACAACCGGCTGATCCACGGGCAGGTCACCGTCGCGTGGACGCGGCGGCTCGGCGTGCGCCGGCTGGTCGTCTGCAATGACGACGTCGCCGCCGACGACCTGCAGCGGGTACTGCTCCCGCAGGCCGCCCGCGGGCTGCCCACCGACGTCTGCACCGTCGCCGAAGCGCTCGAACTGACCGTCGGCGCGGACGTCATGATCCTCGCGAAAGACCCCGGGGACGCCTTTCGCCTGGTCGAAGGCGGGTTGCGGCCCGAAACGGTCAACGTCGGCAACGTCGCCCCGCGCCCCGGCACCGCCTACACCATGGTCACGCGCTCGATCGCGGTCACCGCGGACGAGGCCGACGCCTACCGCAAGCTCGCCGCCACGGGCGTCCCGCTGGTCACGCAGCTGATGCCGCACGACAAGCCCGCCGAATTCGTCCCGTTGCTCGACCGGAAAGGGCTCTAGCCCCGCATGCTCGTCGCGCTGGCCCTGACTCTGTGGGCGATCTACTGCACCTACGACGGGCTCGGCCCGTTCCTCATCTACGCCCAGCGTCCGCTGATCGCCGGCTCGGTCGCCGGGCTGATCGTCGGGCACCCGCTGCTCGGCCTGCTGATCGGCGCGACGCTGGAGCTGGCCGCCCTCGGCGTCTACACCTACGGCGGCGCGACCATCCCCGACTACCAGACCGGCGCGATCGTCGGCACCGCGCTGGCCGCGGGCGCCGCCGGGGACACGTCCGCCCAGGTCGCGATCGGGCTCGGCGTCGGGCTGCCGGCCGCGATCCTGCTCTCCGCGCTCGACCCGGTCGGCAAGATCATCACCACCGCGCTGGTCCACCGGGCCGACGGCTACGCCGCCGACGGCAACGCGCGCGGCCTCGCGCTGATCCACTGGATCAGCCTGGTGCCGTGGGTGGCGGTGCGCGCCATCCCGACGTTCCTCGCCGCGCTCGCCGCGTCCGGCGGCCTGGTCAAGGACATCACCGCGAGCATCCCGGCCGGGTTCGTGCAGGGCATGACGCTCGCCGGGTCGCTGCTGCCCGCCGTCGGGTTCGCATTGCTGCTCGGGATGATGGAGCTGTCGCGGTACTGGTACCTGCTGCTGATCGGGTTCGTCGCGTTCGCCTACCTCCACGTGCCGCTGCTGGGCATCGGGTTGATCGGCGTCGCGGTCGCGATGCTGTTCGTGACGCTGAAGCGCGACGAACCGGCGCTCGCCGTCCCCGAGACGGCCGAAGAGTCCGAAGAGGACACTGTGGACCCACGGCTGACCAAGCAGGACCTGCGCCGCGTGTTCCGCCGGTACTTCTGGTCGAGCCAGATCTCCTGGAACTACGAGCGCATGCAGGCGCTCGGGTTCGCGTACTCGATGGAACCGGTGCTGCGCCGGCTCTACCCGGAGAAAGCCGACTACGTCGCCGGCCTGCAGCGGCACCTGCAGTTCTTCAACACCTCGGTGCTCATCGGCGGCCCGCTGATCCTCGGCTCGAGCGTCGCACTGGAGGAAGCGGGCACGCCGAAGTCGGCCGCGAGCACGAAGGTCGCGCTGATGGGGCCGATGGCCGGCATCGGCGACACCGTCGTCTTCGCGCTGTACAACAGCATCATCTTCACCATGGGCGCGTCGTGGGCGCTGCAGGGAAGCTGGCTGGGCCCCGCCTTCGCCGCGGTGATGGTGCTCGTGCCGTACGCGCTGGTGCGGCGCTGGCAGTTCGGGTTCGCCTACCGCGAAGGGAAACGGCTGGCCGGCCACCTGGCCGCCGGCGCGCTCGCCCGGGTCGCGCAGGGGGCGACCGTGCTCGGGTTCGTCGTGCTCGGCGGGTTCATCCCGTCGATCGTCAAGGTCGTCACCACGCTGACCTACCGCCAGACCACGACGGTCCAGGGGCAGCCGGTGACGCAGGCCGTCGCGATCCAGGACCGGCTCGACGAGCTGGTCCCGTTCCTGCTGCCGGTGCTCGTCACCGCCGGGGTCTACCTGCTGACGGCCAAGGCCCGCCTGCGGCCCGTCTGGATCATCGCCATCGTCGTCGTCGCCGGGGTGGCCCTGGGGTGGCTCGGCTGGTTCGCGCCGTCGCCCCCGGCGAAAGGTTAGGAGACATCGCCATGTCCGTTCCGATCATCCTCGCCGGGCACGGGCGGCTGCCCTCCGGTGTGGGGGAAGCCGCCGAGATGATCCTCGGCCCGCAGTCGCGGCTGAAGGTGTGCGAGCTGAGCCCGCGCGACAGCCCGGAAGAGTTCGGCGCCCGGGTGCTCGCGCTGCTCGGCGACGCCACCGAGGCGCTCGTGCTCGCCGACCTGCACGGCGGCTCGCCGTTCAACGCCGTCCGCGCGCTCGCGCACCCGCGCCTCCAGCTGGTCTCCGGGCTCAACCTGCCGATGCTGCTGGAGGTCCTGCTGCACACGACCGACGACGTCTCCGAGCTGGCCGGGGTGGCTCGCGCCGCCGGCCGCGACGGCGTCGTCGACGTCCTGGAATCGACCTGGTGACCGCCGCGCTCCTGCTCGCCGCGCAAGACGTCCGGATCACGCCGGGACCCGGGCACCCGCTCGGCGGCTACCTGGCCAGGGACGGCGTCGCGACCGGCACGCACGACGACCTCGAGGCGTCGCTGATCTGGCTGTCCACCGAGGACGACCCCGGCGTGCTGTGGGTGGCGCTCGACGCGCTCGCGGTCGACGCCGGCCTCACCCGCACCCTGACCGACGCCGTCGCGGCCGCGGTGGGCATCGACCCGGCGCGGGTGCTCGTCTGCGCGTCGCACACGCATTCCGGGCCCGAGGGCTGGACCGGCCCGCTGCACCCCGGGCTGCCGGGCCGGCGCGACGCCGGGCTGGTCGGCCGCATGGCGGAGACGGTCACCGGCGCGGCGCTGCGGCTGCGCGCGTGCCGCGGCCGCGTCCGGGCCAGCTGGCACGCGGGGGCGACGGAGGCCGTCGGCGGCAACCGCTACCGGCCGGACGGGCCGCACGACACGTCGTTCGGGGTGCTGGAGCTGCGCCGCGACGACGGCACGCCGGCCGCGCTGCTGTTCGACTACGCCAGCCACCCGACCGTGCTGGGGCCCGACAACCTGACGTGGTCGGCGGACTGGCCGGGCGCGACGCGGCGCGAGCTGGCGGCGCTGATCGGCCAGCCGGTGGCGGCGTTCCTGCAGGGCGCGGCGGGCGACGCGAGCTCCCGGTTCGTCCGGCGCGGCCGCGACCACGCCGAAGTCCGCACCCTCGGCGGCCACCTGGCGACGTCGATCGCCCGCACGCTGGCGGCGGCCTCCGCGACGGCGGAAACCGGCCCGGTCCGGGTGTCCCGGTCGGCGCTGTTCCTGCCCTACCGCGAGGTGCCGTCGCTCGAGGACAGCCTGGAGCTGCGCCAGTCGGCCGAGCGCGAGTGGCAGAGCGAGCTGGCCCACCACGGCGAGGACCACCCGGCGGTCCGGATCGCGCAGACCCGTTACGAGGGCTGCGCGATGCTGGCGGCGATGGCGGCGACCGACCGCCCGACGGGCTGCGCGGAGGTCCCGGTCAGCGTGGTGACGCTGGGGGAGATCGCGTGGCTGCACACACCGTTCGAGCTGTTCGCGTCACTGGGGCTGCGCATCCGGCGGGGAAGCCCGTTCCGGCACACGCGGGTGATCGGCTACACCGACGGGTACCTGGGGTACCTGCCGGACGCGGAGGGACATCGGGGCGGGGTTTACGAGTCGTACGTGACGCTCTTCGGGCCGGACGCGGGGGATGTGCTGGTGGAGCACTGCCTGCGGCTGCTCAAGACGCATCACGGCCGCCCCACCTAGGCCACTCGAGGGGAAACCCGAAGCCGAGCACGGTGCCGGCCAGCATCCCGGCGCCCGCCAGGAAGAACACCGTGCCGAGCGAGGGGTTCACGTCTTCGGGCAGCGCCGGGCGGACGAACCGGCCGCGGTCGTACAACACGGTGAACCGTTCCCCCTCGACGGTGTCCGCGAAGCCGCGCAGATCACCGCGCAACGGCGTCGAGCCGCCCGGCAGGACGAGCGTTGCGTCGTGGGAGGGGCGCGCGGGCGCCACCTCGATCAGGATCGGCGCGCCGCGGTGGGTCAGGACCAGGTCGGTCACCAGGCCCGGCCCGGAGAAGGCCAGGACGAACAGGCCCAGCATGGTGAAGGTCAGCTGGCCGAAGTCGTCGCCCGGGGCCCAGGCGCCCCGCCGCCAGGCGACCGCCCACAGGACTGCGCCGAGCACGCCGAAGCCACCCACGAGGACGCCGCCTTCCCCGATCCGGGTTTCCTGGTGGGCGGCCCAGACGGAGATCGCCGCCGAGGCCACGAGGACGCCGGTGAACACCAGCCGCCGGTGCGCCTTCCGCCGGTGCCAGGCCGAATCGTCCTCCGGCGGGGGCGGGCTCGGCTTCGGACTCCGCTCGGGCTTCGGCTTCCGCTTCGCGCGGGGACGGCGGGTGGACCACGCCGCGAGCGCGGCCGTCGACCCCACGAGGGCGGCGAGTGCGAAGAACTTGCTCCGGCGTGCCATGCGGTCCTCCCCGGCGTCCGTGCCGGGGAACACGCCGGAGGAGGCACCGGGGTTGCCCGGTCAGACCGGGCTGCGCCGGGCCTGGGTGAACACCGTGTAGCGGTCGGCGCGGTAGAGCGAGCGGCCCGCTTCGATGACGCCGCCGCTCTGGTCGTGGAGCGTGCCTTCGATGATCAGGCACGGCTGGGTGGGTTCCATGCCGAGCAGACCCGCGTCGAGGGTGTTCGGCAGGACTGCGGAGATCGCCGTGTCGTTCCACTCCGCGTGCACGCCCCAGCGCTCCTCGAGGGTGCGGTGCAGGGACTGCGTCTCCCAGTCGAACAGCTCGATGTCGGGGAACCGGTCGACGGACAGGTTGGTGCGCTCGACCGCGAACGGCTCGTCGTCGACGTACCGCAGGCGCTCCAGCCGGAACACGCGCGCGCCCGGGGGGACGTTGAGGCGGCCGGCGATGCGCGGGCCCGCGCTCAGGACCTCGGCGTGCAGCACCTTCGTCTTCGGGATCACGCCGCGGGCCTTCATGTCCTCGGTGAACGACGTGAGCATGTCGATGTGCGGGGCCTGGCGGTCGGCGGTGAAGGTCGCGGTGCCGTGCTGGCGGTAGAGGACGCCGTCGGAGACCAGGCGGTTGATCTCCTGGCGCACGGTGCCGCGAGCGACGCCGAAGTGCTCGGCGAGGAACCGTTCGGACGGCATCAGCCGCCCGGGACCGGCCTCGGTCGCGACGGCTTCGATGATCTCGCGGAGCTGGTCGCCCTTGGGTCGCCCCGGCTGCAGCGCGTCCGGGAGCCGGAGATCGCTCGCGGGGACGTGTTTCGGACGAGGCATGGCTTCAGTATGTCGCGCGGACGGGCCGGAGGTAACACGCGCGGCGGGTGAGGTCCGGGAAAACGGCTTTCCCGCCGGGAGACGGCGTAATTCCGGCCGGTGTCACCCGGTCGCGCGGCGGGCGAAGTCCGCGAGGAACCGTTCGGCCAGCGCTTCTCCCGTCACGTGCCCGACCGACCGGTAGAGCCCCCGTGCTTCGCGCGCCGTCCCGTCGGCGAGCATCGAACGGCCGGCCGCGCCCTCGACCGCCGCCAAGCCGAGCAGTGCCTGTGCCTCCAAAAGCCGGTAACCGCCCGCGCGTGCGGCGTCCAGCGCCGTTCGCGCGTGCTCGCCCGCTTCCGGCACCCGGCCGGCCGCGGCCAGCACCCACGCCAGCGTCGCCGACGCCTCCGCCAGCTGACCCCGCAGACCCGACTCCGCGGCCAGTTCCCGGGCCTCGCTCAGCACGCGCTCGGCCGAGGCCAGGTCGCCGCCGGCTTCCGACGCCCGGCCCAGCGCGATCAACGCGGCCGCTTCCACCTGGCGGTCGCCGTCGCGGCGGACGCGGTCGAGGGCCTCTTCCGCCGTTCGCGCCGCCGCGTCGTGGTCGCCGCGGGCGCCTTGCAACGCACTCAACGCCGTGAGCGCGGTCGCCTCGCCGAAGCTCGAACCGAGGCCGCGGAACGCGCTCAGGGATCCCTCGACCGCTTCCGCGGCCTCGTCGAAGCGTCCCGTCTCCAGCAGCACCCAGCCGAGGTCGGCCAGGTTCGCGGCCTCCCAGAACCGCAGATCTTCCCGGCGGCACAGCGCGACGGCCTCGCACAGGCAGTCCTCGGCTTGCTCCAGCCGGCCCAGCTGCCGGTAGTGGCAGCTCAGCGAGTTCAGCGCGAGCGCCTCGCCCGAGGGGTTGGCCAGCTCGCGGAACAGCTGGATCGCACGCCGGCTGTGTTCGACGGCCTCCGACAGCCGGCCGGTCCACTCCAGCATCGACCCGAGGTTCGCGACCGCCGTCGCCTCGCATTCGCGCCAGGCGCACGCCCGGCTGGCCAGCACCGCCTTCTCCGAGTGCCGGATGCCCGCCTCGTGCTGGCCTTCGCGGAAGTACGCGCCGCCGATCGACAGGTGCACCAGCGCCTCGGCCGGCTGGGCGCCGTGCTGCTGGGCCGCGTGCAGGACGATCGGGGCCAGCTCCAGCCACTCCGCGCGGCGCCCGTGGTCGTGGAAGAACCGCCGCAGCGCGTCGGCGAGGTACCACGCGGCGGGGTACGGCCCCCGCGTCGCCGCCAGCCGCAGCGCCGCCGCCAGGTTCGGCACCTCGACGTCCAGCCAGGCCACGGCTTCCGCGGCGTCGGCGAACGCGATCGGGCTCGGCGCCGCCGGGGCGTCTTCGCGGGGGAGCTTCACGATCCGCGCGCCCAGCAGCGCGACGGCGGCGTCCGCGGCCGCGCAGTAGCCGGTGAACAGCCGCTCCCACGCCTTTTCGCGCGACGCTTCGTCTTCGTCGGCGCGGACGCACCGCTCGGCGTAGCGCCGGGCGAGGTCGTGGAACCGGTAGCGGCGGGGCGCGTGCGCCTCCAGGAGGTTCGCCGCGGCCAGCCCGCGCAGCCGCCGGGTCGCCTCCTCGGCCGGCACGTCCAGCAGCGCCGCGGCGGCGACCGCCGTGAAGTCGGCGCCCGGCACCAGCGCCAGCAGCCGGAACGCGTGCCGCAGCGCGGGCGGCAAGGCTTGGTAGGACACCGAAAACGCCTTCGCGACGGCGCTTTCTTCGCCACCGTCGAAGCCGAGCTGGGCCAGGGGGTCGCCGCGCAGCTCGTCGACGAGCTCGCCGAGGCTCGCGACCCCGGTGTTCGCCGCCGCGATCCGCAGCGCGAGCGGGTGGTGGCCGCAGAGCCGGGCCAGTTCGTCCGCCGCTTCGGGTTCGGCGGTGGCCCGCTCGCCGAGCAGGGCGGTCAGCAATGCGCGAGAGTCGTCCGCCGGCAGCTGCGTCAGGCCGAGCGACCGGGCGCCGGTGCGCGCGACGAGCTCGTCGAGCCGGTGGCGGCTGGTCACCAGCACCCGCCCCGACGACGGCAGCAGCGGCAGCACCTGGGCGGCGTCGCGGGCGTTGTCCAGCACGACCAGCGCCTGCCGGTCGGCCAGCAGCGACCGGTAGAGCTTGCTCTGGTCGTCGATGCCCGGCGGCACGTCCCGCAGGTCGACGCCGAGGGTGCGCAGCAGCTGGGCGAGCGCGGCGGCGGGGGTGAGCGGCTCGTCGTCGGCTTCGAAACCGCGGAGGTTGACGTACAGCTGGCCGTCGGGGAAGCCCGCCCGCGCGGTGTGGGCCCAGTGCACGGCCAGCGCGGTCTTGCCGACGCCGGCGGTGCCGGTGATCACCCAGACGTCGCCCGGCTCGTCGAGCGCGGCCAGCTCCGGTGCCCGGCCGGTGAACCCGCGGACGTCCAGCGGCAGCTCGGCGGGCCGCGGCACGACCGGGCCCGTGGCCGGCACCGGTTCGCCTTCGCCGCGCAGGATCCGCATCCGCAGGTCCTGCAGGGCCTGGCCGGGTTCGATGCCGAGCTCGTCGACCAGCAGCTCGTGCGCCCGCGCGTAGGTTTCGAGGGCTTCCGGCGTGCGGCCGCAGCGGTGCAGCGCGAGCATCAGCGCCGCCCGCAGCCGTTCCCGGAACGGGTGCTCCTCGACGATCCGGCGCAGCTCGCCGACGACCTCGCCGTGCCGCCCGGAAGCCAGTTCCTGCTCGTACAGCTCCTCCAGCACGACGAGCCGGCGTTCGGCCAGCGCCGGGCCTTCGTACTCGGCCAGCGGCTCGCTCACCCCGCCGAGCGGGGTGCCGTCCCACAACGCCAAGGCGGCCCGCAGGTGCGTGACGGCCGCCGCGCCGGACGTCGCCCTCGCCCGGGCGACCTCGTCGTCGAACACGTCGAGGTCCCGGTCACCGGGAGCGACCTCGATCACGTAGCCGGGCGCGCGCCGGACGATGACGTCACGGCCGAGGAGCTTCCGCAGCTCCGAGATGTGCACCTGGAGCCGGCCGCGGACGCTCGGCGGCGCGTTCTCGCCCCAGGTGAGGTCGATGAGCCGGTCCTCGCCGACCACGCGGTTCGGGTTCAGCAGGAGCGCGGCCAGCACGGACGTCTGCTTCTGGCCGCCGGGCCGGACGGCGCCCGCGTCGCCGAGGACCGTGACCGGCCCGAGCAAGCGGTAGCGCACGTGGAGCCCCCAGAAGGCCGACCGAAGCGGAACGGAAGTGCCGTGCCCGACCCTACTTGTGCCGTTCGTTGCCGATCCGACCGCAGTCACGGCCATCGCTCCCGAGCAACGGTTACGTGGTGCTCGAGGGGCGGCCTGCTTCCGGTCGGATCGGCAACGGCGGCCGAGGAGAAAAGGGGGCCGCGGGTGGACACCGACGACGGACGCCTGCTGTTCGTCTGCTTCCCGGACGCGGGGGAGGCAGCCGGCCGGTACCGGGCGTGGCGCGATCCGCGGATCGCCGTGCACGTCGTCGAGCTGCCCGGCCGGGGCGAGCGCCGGGAGGAGCACTCGTACCGGGACATGTGGCTGCTGGTGGAGTCGCTCGCGGCGGAGCTGGCCGGGGTGCTCGCCCGCCCGCACGTGCTGTTCGGCGCGGGGCTCGGCGCACTGGTGGCCTACCGGCTGGCGCAGCGGCGGGTGGCCGCGGGACTGGGGGTTCCGCGGGCACTCGTCGTGGCGCACCAGGCGCCGCCGGACCGGGCCGCGCGGGCCGTGCCGGAGCAGGCGGCCCGCGCGGACGTCAGCCTGCTGGCCAGCGACGCGCACGTGCCCGTGGCGCCGCCGCTGCCGTGCCCGATCCGCGGGTTCGGCGAGCCGCACGTGATGACGGGGTGGGGCGAGCACACGAACGCGGGGTTCGTGCTCGCCCCCGCCCGGGCGCGGGACAGCGGCGCGCTGCTGCGCGACGCCGTCCTGCGCGCCGGTCACTTGGTGTCGGCGCTGGCCGTCCCGGGCCGGGGCGAGTCGCCGATGTAGGGACCGACGCCGATGGACGGGCCGGTCTGAGGCGGCTTCTCGGCCGCCTGGGCGGCGGGCGCGAAGACGAGGGCAGCCACAAAGGCCGTGCCGATGACGGCCTGGAGCAGACGGGCGTTCATGGTTCGACTCCTCAGGTTCGGATTGCGGCCGATCTTGCCCGAACCGGCTTCCATATCGCTTCCCTTTGCGGCCAGTGCTTGACCGGTCACTAGCCGTCCCTTGTGGAGGAATCCTGGCGCTGGGACCATCGATCGTCATGGGGAGTGACGACGCGAACACGATTCTGCGCATGGCCGGCCTGGCGACCCCGATGGCGTTGCGGGTGGCGGTGACCCTCGGCTTGCCCGACCGGCTCCGCGGGTCCGGCGCCGACCCCGGCCGGCTGGCGGACGACCTCGGTGTCGCGCCGGTCCCGCTCGGGCTGCTGCTGGGTCATCTCACGACACTGGGGTTCTTCGAGCGGACGGCCACCGGCTACCGGACCACCGGGTACGGCGAGCACCTCTGCGGCGACACCCTGACCGGCGTGTTGCTGAACCTGGACACCGCGGGCGGGCGCGCCGAGCTGGCGTTCGTCGAGCTGCTGCACAGCGTCACCACGGGGGAGCCCGGCTACGACCGCCGGTACGGGCGCGACTTCTGGGGCGACCTCGCCGAGCACCCGCCCCTGCGCGAGTCGTTCGACCGGCAGATGACGCACCGGCTGCGCGCCGACGCCCCGCAGCTCGCGGCCGGGTACGACTGGGGCCGGTTCGCCACGGTCGTCGACCTCGGCGGCGGTCCGGGCACGCTGCTCGCCGCGATCCTGGCGGCCCACCCCGGGACGCGCGGCCGGCTGGTCGACCTCGACGTCTCCGCCGCCGCCCGGACCTTCGCCGCGGAAGAGCGGGCATCGGTGGTCGCGGGCAGCTTCTTCGACCCCCTCCCGGCGGGGGCGGACGCGTACCTGCTGTGCGACATCCTGCACGACTGGGACGATGAGCACGCCGGGCGCATCCTGGCCCGCTGCGTCGAGGCGGCCCGCCCGGACAGCCGGGTGCTGGTCGTCGAGGCGGTCGGCGGGCGCCGCGGCCGCACGGACATGGATCTGGCCATGCTCGTCATCTTCGGCGGCCGGGAGCGCCGGGTCGCCGAGTTCGAAGCCGTCGCGGCGCCCCACGGCCTGGTGCTCGACGCGGTGACGGACGTGAGCGAGGGGCGGTCCGTGCTGGAGTTCGGCATCGGATGAGTCTTGCGGTGTCTCTGACCGGCGCGTTCGTCGACTCGACCCCGCTTCGCGGGTCGCCGGCCTTTCGGCCGCTCTGGCTGGGAGCGGGGATCCCCGGCTTGCGCCGCTTCGCGACGCCCACCAAAGCTGCCGCGGAATAGGGGCGGCAGGCGAGTGCCGGGTCCCCTTGCGGGCGCGGGTGGTGCTGGGGTGCGGGCGTCGGGCGGTGCCGATTCGCCTGGCGGTGAGGGTGGTGGGCAGGTGCCGAGTCGCGTGACCGGGCCGCCGGACGGGGTGCGCGGCGGACCGCGGTGGCGCAACTCGCCACCCTTTCGGCAGAGCGGGGCGACGGTCGTGGCACCCGCGCTGACCCCGCGCGAATGCGCTGCGGCAGCGGATCCAGCGTGATCGCCGGGGCATCGCCCGTGCTTGGTGGGGCATCACGCGTGATTGGAGAGGCATCACGCGTGATTGGCGGGGCATCACGTCGTGGAGGGTGGCCGTAGGGCGCTGACCGGCGCCGGTGCACGGGTGGACCTGAACCGTGCACGCCCGGGCATGTCGTGGGCTTCCGCCGGATCCCGCGGCCCGGTAGTTCTTTCCTGACGGCACACCTTCGTCCGTCCGGAAAGGACCGAAATGATCAAGCGAATCCGCACGGCCGCACTGCTCGCGGTCGCCGCGGCGGGGCTCGTCGCCGCGCCCGCGCAGGCGACTGTCCAAAGTGGAAGCGGCACCATCGGCGACCCCTGGGTGCCGACCCGTGCCGCGCACATCACCTGCCAGACCGCCACCCTCTTCGGCAACTACACCGCCGGGCAGGGGCACTCCGACCCGATCGCGACGCTCGTCCAGGGCAACTACATCGGCGTCCGCTACATCACCTCCGACCACAACTCGGCCGACGTCTTCTGGCACGGCACCGGCAAGTGGGGCTTCCTGCTCCGCGACTGCTTCACCCTGAACTGAGCCTTGAACCGAAAGGGAAGCCGATGAAACGCGCCATCCTCACCACCACCCTCGCCGCCGCCGCGGCGATCGCCGTGGCCCCCGCCGCCGAAGCGGGCACCGTGCACGAAATCTGCGCCCAGGACCTCTACGTCCGGACGCAGCCCGCCGGCGTCATCGTCGGCACCCTCTACCGCGGCGACCACTTCGAGCTGTCGCGGTACTCGCCCAGCGGTGACTGGGCCGAGGGGTACGCGATGGGCCACGTGAACCAGCGCGGCTGGATCCAGGCCGGCTGGTTCTGCTGACGCTCAAGGGAGCTTGAGCGAGAGCACGTCCGGCACCGTCACCAGGCTGCCGTAGAGGTTCGCGTTCCCGCCGATGGCGAGGACCCGGTGCGCCGGGGTCGCCGCGCAGACCACCGACGCCCGGCCGTGGGGGAGCAGCGTGCCCAGCAGCACCCATTCCCCCGTGCGGACGTCGAGGACCTCGGTCGTGCGGTCCCGGGCGGTCGGGTCCTCGACCGGCGCGGGACCGCCGCCCGTCACCACGATCCGGTCGCCCACCCGGACGGCGCCGGGTGCGCCGCGCCGCTTGCGCATCGGCGCGACCGCCTCCCAGCGGTCGGCGTCCGGGTCGTACCGCTCCACCGAGTCGAGCGCGTTCTGTTGCCGGCTGGGCAAACCGCCGAGCGCGTACAGGTGCGTGCCGGTCGCGACGAGCCGGAACCGGGCCCGTGGCGTGAGCATCGGGGCCACCGGCGCCCAGTGCCGCGTCGCCGGGTCGAAGACGAGCACGGCGTCCGTGGCGTGCTCCTCCGGATCGCTGTCGCCGACGAAACCGCCTGCCACGTAGAGCTTTCCGCCCAGCCCGGCCGCCGACGCCGCACCGAGCGGCACGGGCATCGGCGGGCTCGCCCGCCATTCGTCGGCCGCCGGGTCGTACACCTCGACGACGTCGGTGGTGCGCTCGTCCGCGGTGATCCCGGCGGCGGCGTAGATCAGCCCGCCGACCACGCCGGCCGCGTGGTTGCCGCGCGGGGTGGGCATCGGGCTGACGTAGCGCCACGCGCCGCTGCCCGTGACCTTGCGCGTCTCCACCGAGCCGAAGCCCACGTTCCCGTCGGTCCCGCCGAGCACGAAGACGTCGTCCCCGACGGTCGCCACCTCGTGGGCGAACCTCGGCGACAGCATCGGCGGCCGGTACTTCCACGACACGTTCATCGCGCACCCCTCCATTCCGCCCGCCAGAGTCTCCGAAGACGATCTGTTTGTTACCGCTCCGGCCGAAATTGGTTTTTCGCTGCCCGGTGCGCGTGGGCGATTCCTTTCCCGATGGGTCATCCGCTGTAGTGCGCTCGGCTGGATGGCGTACATCGATCACGCTGTGTGGCGGCTTCTCGTGGGTTTGTTTCCCCTGGTGATCACCGTCCGGTCAGTGGATTACCCGTTTGTACGCCGTACAAGGTCTCCCGAATCGATATTTGCGGACCCGGAAAACGTCATCTACAGTCCGGCGATCACGGCTGTACGAGCCGGATTCCGTGATCGAAAAGATTCCTTTCCGAGGAGTGTCATGCTCAAACGCGCCTCGACCCGCCGGTTCGCCGTGCTCGCGCTCGTCCTCGCGCTGGTGAGCGCGTGCAGCCAGCGAGGCGGGTCCGGCAGCGGCGGTACCGTCGAAAAGCCGGCGATCCGGGTCGCCATCTTCTCCGCCGTCGACCTCGCCACCTTCTGGCTCGCCCAGGAAGGCGGCTACTTCAAGGCCGAAGGGCTCGACGTGCAGGCCGACACCGGGGCCAGCGGCCAGGAGGCGCTGACCCGGATGACGAACGGCCAGGACGACCTCGCGCTGTCCACCTACACCCTGTTCTTCCTGGCGAAGAACAACGGCACCGACGTGAAGCTGATCGCGGACGCCACCTCGGCCAGCCCGCGCAGCAACGAGCTGGTCACCGTGCCGAACTCGCCGGTCAAGACGGTCGGTGACCTGAACGGCAAGCGGATCGCCATCAGCTCGAAGAACGCCGCCTCGGACGTGCTGACCCGGTCGGTGATGCGCGACCACGGGGTCGGCTTCGACAAGGTGCAGTGGGTGCCGATGCCGTTGCCGGACATGGGGGCGGCGCTGGCGCAGGGCCGCGTCGACGCCGCCTACCAGCCGGAACCGTTCCTCACGCAGTCGGCGAAGGTCGCCGGCGCGTTCCCGGTCATCGACGCCGCCAGCGGCAGCACGCAGGCCTTCCCGCTCACCGGCTTCGGCGCGACGGGGAAGTGGGTCGAGGCCCATCCGAAGACGATGCTCGCGTTCCAGCGCGCGATGCTCAACGCCACGCGCGCCTCGGTCGACCGCGCGCGGATCGAGCCGCTCGTCGTCCGCAACGCCAAGGTGGACCAGGACATCGCGAGCCTGATGGTGATGCCCGCCTTCGGGTCCACCCTGGACGCCCGCCGCATCCAGCGGGTGCCGGACCTGTTGCAGCAGCTGGGCGTCGTCCAGACGAAGCTCGACGCTTCCTCGATGATCACTCCGCAGGCCAGTACCGGCTGACCGGGGACCGGCGGGAAAAGGGCGGGTGCGCTGAAGAGCGCACCCGCCCTTTTCGCGTTCGCGGCGCTTCTGACGTCGTGAGAACTTCCCCCGGCGCGCGGGCTTTCCGAAATTCACGGACCGCCCGCCTTGATCCGGTTTCCGGCGGTTCACACCTTGACACGCCCGGCGCCGCACTCCACCCTCTTCATACCGACCGCGCGGTACGGCCTGGTCCACATGGTGGGACAGGGGAGACGGGAGAGTCGATGATGACACTTCTCGGGGAGGCTCGGCCCGGCGAGCCTGTGCCTGGCGAGGACCTGCTCGTGGTCGACGGTCTCACCGTGCGGTTCGGCGGGCTCACCGCGCTCAACGACGTCCGCCTCGGCGTCGACGCGGGCACCGTCGTCGGGGTCATCGGGCCCAACGGCGCCGGGAAGACCACGCTGTTCAACGTCATCTGCGGCTTCGTCCGGCCCCAGTCCGGCCGGGTGCTGTGGCGCGGCGAGCCGCTCGTCCGCCACCGCCCCGAGCACCTCGCCGGACTCGGGATCGTCCGGACCCTCCAGGGCCTCGGCCTCTTCGCCGGCCTGACCGTGCTCGAGAACGTGATGGCCGGCGCGGGCCGCCACGCGAAGACCGGCCTGCTCCCCGCCCTCGTCGGCGCCGGGCGGTCGGCGCGCGACGAAGCCGGCCTCGCGCACCGGGCCCGCGTGACGCTCGGGGAGCTCGGGATCGCCGACCTCGCCGACCGGCTACCGGGCGTTCTGCCTTACGGCGTGCGAAAACGCGTCGCCCTCGCCCGGGCGCTGGTGGCCGAGCCCGACCTCCTGCTGCTCGACGAACCCGCCAGCGGGCTCTCGGCCGCCGAGCTCGTCGAGCTCTCGACGTTGATCCTCTCGCTGCGGCGGCACATGGCGGTCGTGCTCGTCGAGCACCACATGGACCTCGTCATGCAGGTCTGCGACCGGGTCGTGGTGCTCAACTTCGGCGAGGTGATCGCGGCGGGGTCCCCGGCCGAGATCCAGGCCGACCCCCGCGTGGCCGAGGCCTACCTCGGCGACCCCGCCGAGGAGGCGCCCGGTGCTTGAGATCGACGAGCTTTCCGTGGCCTACGGCGCCGTCCGCGCGCTCGACGGCGTCAGCCTGACGGTCGACCGCGGCGGGATCACCGCCGTGCTCGGCGCGAACGGCGCCGGCAAGACGACGCTGCTGCGCACGATCAGCGGCCTGCAGCCGGCCCGCGCCGGCCGGATCACCTGGGACGGCGAGGACATCACCGGCCGGGCACCCGACCGCATCGCCCGCGGCGGGGTTGCGCACGTGCCCGAGGGCGGCGGCGTGATCACCGAGCTGACCGTCGACGAAAACCTCCGGCTGGGCGCGCTCTGGCGCCGCGACCGCGCCGACCGCGAGGCCGCGCGCAAGGAGATGTACGAGCTCTTCCCGCCGCTGGCGGAACGTTCGGCGAAACCCGCCGCGACGCTGTCCGGCGGTGAGCGGCAGATGCTGGCCATCGGGCGCGCCCTGATGAGCCGCCCGGAACTGCTGCTGCTCGACGAGCCGTCGCTCGGCCTCGCGCCGCTGATCACCGCGCGGATCATGGGAATCCTGCGGGACCTGCGGACCTCGACCGGGCTCACCGTGGTGCTCGTCGAGCAGAACGCGCACAGCGCGCTGTCCATCGCGGACAACGGGTACGTCCTCGCGCTCGGCAGCGTGGTGGCGGTCGACACCGCGGCGGAGCTGCTGGCCGACGACGGCCTCCGCCACGCCTACCTCGGTTTCTGACGCTCTGACCGGTTAATGGAGGTGAACGGTCCGGTATGCGGGAATTCTTCGACCTGACCCTCGGCGGGATCTCCGCCGGCGCGGTCTACGCGGCCCTCGGGCTCGCGCTGGTCATCATCTACCGGGCCACCCGGGTGGTGAACTTCGCGCAGCCCGCCCTCGCCCTGATCTCGACGTACCTCGCGTACTCGGTGACGAAGGCGACGGGCAGCTACTGGCTGGGTTTCGCCGTCGCGATCGTGGCCGGGACCCTGCTGGGCGTCGCCACCGAACGGCTGCTGATCCGGCCGCTGCGGCACCGCTCCGAGCTGAGCTCGATCATCGTCACCCTCGGGTTGTTGCTGGTGCTGCAGGCGATCGCGGGCATGATCTGGTCCAACGAGCCGCTGGCGTTCCCGTACGCCTTCGACTTCGTCGGCCGGTTCTCCGCCAACGACCTGTTCGTGGTGCTGGTGGTGCTCGTGATCGCCGCGCTCGTGCTGGTGGTGTTCAAGTACACGCCGCTGGGCCTGCGGATGCGCGCGGCGGCGTTCGCCCCGGAGGTGGCGCGCACGCTCGGCGTGCGGGTCGGGCTGATGCTCACCGTCGGCTGGGGCCTGGCGGCGGCGGTCGGCTCGCTCGCCGGGCTGCTGGCCACTCCGCCGTTCCTCTTCCCGAACGTCCTCGACGGCGTCTTCGTCTACGCCCTCACCGCGGCGGTGCTCGGCGGCCTGGACAACCCCCTCGGCACCATCGCGGGCGGGTTCGTCCTCGGCGTCGGACTGTCCTACGTGTCCGGCTACCTCGGGCCGGAGATGGTGACGATCGCCGCGCTGGCGATCCTCGTCGTCGTGCTGATCGTGCGTCCCAGCGGGTTGTTCGGCCGCGCGAAGGTGAGGCGGGTATGACCGTGCGCACGAGTCTTCCGGAAACGCAGGTGGAGACGGCGGTGAAGAAGCGGACGCTGCCGCCGCTGCTCCGCCACCTCCTGTTCGCGCTGGCCGCGTTCGCCGTCGTCGTGGTGCTGACGCTGGTCACCGACGAGTTCACCAACCTGCGGATCGCGACGATCGGCTACTACCTGATCGCGGTCGCCGGGCTGACCCTGCTCACCGGCCTCACCGGGCAGGTTTCCCTCGGCCACGGCGCGTTCATGTTCATCGGCGCGTACACGGTGGCGCTGCTGGTGCGGCGCGTCCCGTCGTTCCCGCTGTGGGCCGACCTGCTGCTCGCTTCGGCCGCCGGCGGGCTCGCCGGGCTGCTGGCCGGGGCCGCCGCGGCCCGGCTGCGCGGCCCGTACCTCGCCGGGGCGACGCTCGCGCTGGCCGTCGGCCTGCCCGCGCTGACCCGCCGGTTCCAGGACTTCCTGGGCGGCAGCAACGGACTCAGCTTCACCGTCCACAGCAGACCGGCCGGGATCGCCGTCCCCGAGCTGCGCTGGCAGACGTGGGTCGTCTGGCTCAGCGTGCTCATCGCGCTGGTGCTCGTGGTCAACGTCGTGCGCGGCAAGCTCGGCCGGAACTTCCGGGCGGTCCGCGACGACGAGGTCGCCGCGTCGCTGAGCGGGATCGCCGTCGGCCGCACGAAGATCCTCGCGTTCCTCATCAGCGCGGTGTGCGGCGGCCTGGCCGGTGGCCTGCAGGCGTACCTGCTCGGCACCGCCGCGCCCGGCTCGTTCACGCCCGCGCTGTCGCTGAGCCTGCTGGCGGCCGTGGTGCTCGGCGGGCTGGGCTCCCTGTGGGGCGCGCTGTGGGGCGCGATCGCGCTCGTCTACTTCCAGGCCTGGTCCGAGGACCTCGCCGACGTCCTGCACCTGAACACCGACGTGGCCAACAACCTTCCGCTCGCGGTGTACGGCGTGATCCTCATCGTCGTCGTGCTCGCCTTCCCCCGCGGTGTCCAGGGCGGGTTCCAGCGGCTACGTGGACTTCTCCGTCGACCCGCCGAAAAGAAGGAGAACCATGAGAACCAGTAGGTACGGCGCGGGTTTCCTCGCTCTCGCCTTGACCCTGACCGCGTGCGGCGGTGCGGGGGAGAGCAACGGCGGCGGTCAGCAGGCCGCCGACTCGGCCGTCGGCGTCACGAAGGACACCGTCACCATCGGCACGCACCAGCCGCTGACCGGCCCGGCCGCGCCCGGGTACAGCAAGATCTCCGTCGGCGCCCGCGCGGTGTTCCAGGCGATCAACGACGGCGGCGGCATCAACGGCCGCAAGATCGACTACAAGGTCGAGGACGACGGGTACAACCCGACGAAGACCGTCGAGGTCGTCAAGAAGCTCGTCCTGCAGGACAAGGTGTTCGCGATCGTCGGCGGGCTCGGGACGCCGACGCACTCCAAGGTCGTCGACTACCTGAACACCGAGGGCGTGCCGGACCTGCTGGTGTCCTCGGGCGCGCTGGCCTGGGACAACCCGCAGAAGGCGCCGATGACCTTCGGCTACCAGCTGGACTACGCGCGTGAGGGCAAGATCCAGGGCAAGTACATCAAGGACACCTTCGCCGGCAAGAAGATCGGGTACTTCACGCAGAACGACGACATCGGCCGGGACACCCAGGCGGGGCTCGACCAGTTCATCAAGGACCAGACGGTCGCGCGGCAGGGCTACGACAGCGCCAACACCGACGTCACGCCGCAGCTGTCCGCGCTCAAGGCCGCGGGCGCCGAGGTCGTCGTCTGCGAGTGCATCCCGGCGTTCACCGCGCTGTCGATCCTGGCCGCGGCGAAGATCGGGTACAAGCCGCAGTTCGTCGTCAGCAGCATCGGCGCCGACCCGGCGACGCTGTCCGGGCTGCTGCAGGACTTCGCCAAGCGCGGCGGCGCGACCGTCTCGAGCGCGCAGCTGCTGTCCGGGCTGATCGGCACCGGCTACCTGCCCGACGTCTCGCAGACGTCCGACCCGTGGGTCGCCTACTTCAAGGGCATCCACGACAAGTACATCCCGAAGGAGCCGCTCACCAACACGCTGTTCTACGGGATGGTGCTGGGGTACACGTTCGGCCAGGCGCTGAAGGCCGCCGGGCCGGACCCGACGCGCCAGAAGATCGTCGAGGCGATGAGCTCCGGGCAGCTGAAGGGCCCGGGCCTCACGCCGTTCGGGTTCTCGAAGGACTCGCACTCCGGGTACACCGGCGGGTTCGTGTTCAAGATCAACCCGGACACCACGACGACGGTGATCCAGCCACCGTCGGTCACCGACCGGGGTACCGGGGCGATCACGCCGTACACCGGGGAACGCGCCACTCCGGAGCAGGTGAACCTGCTGGGCAAGTGAGGACCGGGTCGGTCCGCGGCGCCGCGCGGGCCGGCCCGCCCGCTCACATAGGGTGGTCTCATGACGGTCAGGGACAAGGTCGTGCGGGCGGCAGTGCGCCTGTTCGCCGACAAGGGGTTCGAGGCCACGACGGTCCGGGAGATCGTCGAAGGGGCCGGCGTCACCAAGGGTGGGCTGTACCACTACTTCGAATCCAAGGACGACCTGCTCCTGGAGATCTACACCGCGATGCTGCGGATGCAGGCGCAGCGGATGCGGACCATCGCGGAGTCGGACCTGCCGCTGCCGGAACGGCTGCACGCCATCATCGCCGACGTCGTGACGACCAGCATCGCGGACCTCGACGCGGCGACGGTGTTCTTCCAGTCGTTCCCGCTGCTGGAGAAGAGCAAGCAGAAGCAGGTGCGAGCCGAGCGCCGCCGCTACCACGAGCGCGTGCGCGACCTCGTCGCCGAGGGGCAGCGCGCGGGGGTCTTCCGCGACGACGTCCCCGCCGACCTGGTGATCAACTACCACTACGGCGCGATCCACCGGCTCCACATGTGGTACCACGCGGACGGCCCGCTGTCGGGCGAGCAGGTCGGGGAGCACTTCGCGAACCTGATGCTGCGCAGCCTCCGTCCTTAGTGGACGATCTATCGTGGTGCCATGCACATCGTGGCGGTCCTCGCGCTGGACCAGGTCGTCCCGTTCGACCTGGCGACGCCCATCGAGGTCTTCTCGCGGACGCTCCTGGGCAGCTCACCGGCCTACGAGGTCCGGATCTGCGGCCCCGCGCCGGAGCTGGACGCGGGCATGTTCACCCTGCGGCCGCCGTGGGACCTGTCCGGGTTGGCTGACGCCGACACGATCGTCGTGCCGGGCCGGGCGTCGAACCCGCCGCTGCCGCCGCCGGTGACTTCGGCTTTGCGGGCTGCCGCGGCCCGGGGCACGCGGATCGCGTCGATCTGCTCGGGAGCGTTCGTGCTGGCCGAGGCGGGCCTGCTCGACGGCCTCCGCGCGACGACCCACTGGGCGGCCGCGCCCGAGCTGGCCCGGTTGTACCCGGCGGTCGACGTCGACCCGGACGTGCTGTACGTCGACAACGGGCAGATCCTGAGCTCCGCGGGCGCGGCGGCCGGGCTGGACCTGTGCCTGCACCTGATCCGCCGCGACCACGGTTCGGCGGTGGCGGCTTCGGCGGCCCGCCTCTCGGTGATGCCCCTGGAACGCGAGGGCGGCCAGGCCCAGTTCATCGCGCACGACGCGCCGCCGACGCCGCGCGGGTCCGAGCTGGAGCCGGTGCTGGCGTGGATGGAGGAGAACTGCGCGGCGGAGCTGACGCTGTCCGGCGTCGCGGCGCAGGTGGGGATGAGCACCCGCACGTTGAACCGGCGCTTCCGCGAGCAGACGGGCACGACGCCGTTGCAGTGGCTGCTGCGGGCCCGTGTCCGGCGGGCGCAGCACCTGCTGGAGGCGACGGGCGAACCGGTGGACCGGATCGCGACGCAGGTGGGGTTCGGGTCGCCGGGGGCGTTCCGCGAGCGGTTCAAGCGGGTGGTGGGGACGAGCCCGCAGGCTTACCGGGCCAGCTTCCGGGGGCTGTGACTACCCGGCGGCGCGGAGCAGGATGTCCCGGATCGAGCCCATGCCGTACTTGTCCACCGTGCTGGAAAGTCCGGCGACTTCGCGCAGGAGTGGCTTGATGTCGACGCCCGCTGTCCCCGCTTCGGCGCAGATGTCGTTCAGCGCCAGGATTTCGTCGCGGGTGTCGCGGCCGTGGTCGCGGGCCGAAAGGTGCAGGAGCCGGGTGCGGAAGCCCGCTCCCGGGAGGTGGACCGCCCAGCGGAACGACGAGTGCCGGTCGAACAGCGCGCGGACGGCGGCCCGCGTCTCGTCGTCGCCGTGCTCGTAGCGGTCGAGCAGCGCCCGCAGTGCTTCTTCGGCTTCGGCCCGGATCCCGGCTTCGTCCACCGGCTCGGCGGCGCGCAGCTTCTCCGCCCACGCCGGGTCGGAGAGGTCGACCGGGCGCTTCACGATCGGTTCCAGGCACAGGTCCAGCCGCGCGACCGTCTCCTCGAGTTCCGCCACAGCTCACCGTAACCGGTAAGGTCGGGATCATGTCGAGCCCCGAAGCGTCCAGGGCGGGGCTGCCGGTCATCCCGGCGGCCCGGTAGCTCCCGCCTTCCCGGGCTCCCCGGGTGACCACGAAGCGTCCACCGCGTTCGTGATCCCTGGAGTTCCTTGTGTCCCGGTACTTCCTCGCCCTCGGCGTGTTCGCCATGGGCACGTCCGAATTCATGCTCGCCGGGCTGGTGCCCGGCATCGCCGCCGCGCTCGACGTCTCCGTCGTGCGGGCCGGCTACCTCACCTCGGCTTTCGCCGCCGGGATGGTCGCCGGGGCGCCGCTCATGGCCGCGCTCGCGCGGACCTGGCCGCGGCGCACCGCGCTCAAGACCTTCCTGGTCCTCTTCGTCGCCGCCCACGTCGTCGGCGCGCTTACGACGTCCTTCGCCGTCCTGCTCGCGACGCGGGTGGTCGCCGCCGTCGCCTATGCCGGCTTCCTCGCCGTCGCACTGACCGTCGCACGCCGGGGACGCGCGGTCGCCGTCCTCCTCGGGGCCACGACCCTCGCGTGCGTCGCCGGCATCCCCGGTGGGGCGCTGCTCGGCTGGCCCACGGCCGCCTGGACCGTCGCCGGGCTGTGCCTGCCGGCCTTCGCCGCGGTGTCGCGCATCGCCGACACCCCGGCCGGCGGCCGGGCCGACCTGCGGGCCGAGCTCCGGGAACTGCGCGGCTTGGCCGGCGTCCTCCTGGTCGGTGCGCTCGTCAACGCCGCGACGTTCGGCGTCTTCACCTACCTGGCGCCGATCGCCGACGGCGTCGCGCCGGTGCCGGTGGTGCTCGCCGCGTTCGGTGCCGGGTGCTTCGCCGGCATCACGGCGGCCGGACGGCTGGCCGACCGGTGGCCCGGCCGGGTCGTCGTCCTCGGTGGGTTGTTGCTGTTCGTCGGCTGGGTCGTGCTCGCCCTCGTCCCCGCGGTGCTCGTCGGCGGAGCTTTCGTGCAGGGCGCGTTGTCGTTCGCGGTGGGCGGCACGGTGATCACCCGGATCCTGCGCCTGGCCACCGGCGCCCCGACGATGGCGGGGTCGTACGCCACCGCGGCCCTGAACGCCGGCGCGACGGCGGGCCCGGTGCTCGCCGGCGCGCTGAACCCGTTCTGGGTGGCCGCGGCGCTGGTGGCGGCGGCGCTGGCGGTTCACGCCCTCCGGCGCCGGACGTAGTGGACGATCAGCAGGACAAAAGCGACCGTCGCGATCGCGCCCGCCGTGATGCGGAACGGGTCGGCCATGTCGGTGGAGGACCCGACCGCGTTGACCGCGGCGCTCACGATCAGGACCGGCCAGAGGACGAGGGGCGCCGCGGTGCGGGCGGGAGCGTTGGTGTTGGTCATGGCGGAAACGTTAGGCGCGGCCGGGAGCCGGAACGATGCCGTGCGCACCCGGATCCGGGGTGGTGCCTGCGCTACCCCGCGTCGCGGCCGAGGTAGGCGAGCACCGCCAGCACGCGGCGGTGGCCGCCGCCTTCGTCCGACGGGAGGCCGAGCTTCGCGAAGATGTTGCGGATGTGCTTGAGCACCGCGCCGTCGCTGACGACGAGCAGCTCGGCGATCGTGCCGTTGTTGTAGCCCTCGGCCATCAGCGCCAGCACCTCGCGCTCGCGCGCGGTCAACGCGTCCAGCGGGTCCTTCGCACTGCGCCGGGACATCAGCTGGCCGATGACCTCCGGGTCCATCGCCGTGCCGCCCTTCGCGACCCGCTCGAGCGCGTCGAGGAACCGCTCGACCTTGCCGACCCGCTCCTTGAGCAGGTAGCCGACCGCGCCGACGCCGTCGGCGAGCAGCTCGACCGCGTAGCTCGTCTCGACGTGGGCCGAGAGCACCAGCACCGGCAGGCCCGGGTGGATCTCGCGGGCGCGCACGGCCGCGCGCAGGCCCTCGTCGCGGTGGGTCGGCGGCATCCGGACGTCCATCACGACGGCGTCCGGCCGGTCGCCCTCGACGAAGGCGAGGAAGGCCTCGGCGTTGTCGAACGTGGCGGCGACCTCGATGCCCGCCGTCTTCAGCAGCAGCGCGAGACCTTCGCGCAGCAGCGCGTCGTCCTCGGCGATCACGACCCGCATGGCAGCTCCACTCGCAGCACGGTCGGCCCACCGGGTGGGCTGGTCAGGGTGAGGGTCCCGTCGAAGGCTTCGGCGCGGCGCCGGATCCCGGCGATCCCGCTGCCGCGCCTCTCGTCGGCGCCGCCGCGGCCGTCGTCGCGGATTTCCAGGCGCAGCAGGCTCGCCGTGCCGCCCAGCAGTATGTCCACTTGGGACGCGTCGGCGTGCTTGGTGACGTTGGCCAGCACCTCGGCGACGACGAAGTAGGCGGCGGCTTCGACGGCGGCCGGGCGGCCGGTTTCGTACTCGACGGTGACCGCCGTCGGCACCGGCGTCCGCTCGGCGAGCGCGCGCACCGCGCCGGCGAGACCGCGTTCGCTCAGCAGCGGCGGGTAGATGCTGCGCACGACCGTCCGCAGCTCGGCGAGCGCGTCGGTCGCGGTGTCCTGCGCCTTGACCAGCAGGTCGCGCACCGTGTCCGGGTCGCGGTCGTAGAGCTGACCGGCGATGCCCAGTTGCAGGACGACGGCGGCGATCCGGGCCTGGGTGCCGTCGTGCAGGTCACGCTCGATGCGGCGCAGCTCGGCACCGTGCGCCTCCAGCGCCGCCGCCCGCGTCGCGGTCAGTTCCGCGACCCGGTCGGCCAGGACGACGCCGGGGGCCGGCCGCAGCAGCTTCTGCGCGGTGCGGGCCTGCCAGCGCGCGGTGCGGGGCAGCAGGAGCGTCGCCGCGGCCATTCCCGCGGCGACCAGGAAGTCCAGTCCCGCGCTCGGCCACGAATTCACCATGATGCCGAGCGAGCCCTCGACGCCGCCGGGCACCAGCGGCCAGATCAAGACCGTGACGACCTGCTGGACCGCGCCGAGCGGCAGGCCGAACGCCAGGCTGCCGAGGATCAGTCCGGTCGCCGCGTGGATCGCGAGCCACGCGAGGTCGCGGCGCGTCGCCGGGTCCTTCAGCGGCGAGCCGTCCCGGTACGGCTCGGGGATGGCCTCGCCGAGCTTGCGCGCCGCGCGCCGCCGGTCGACCCGGACCGGCCACCGCGACAGCTTGATCGCCGGGGCCAGCGACGGGATGCCGACGCCGAACGGGCACAGCAGCAGGACAGCGAAGAGCCCGGCGAGGGCGAAGATCGACAACAGCGACGTGCCGGCGCCGACCACGAGGTAACGAGCCGCCGACCAGCACTCGCGCAGGCGGGTCGTCACGCCGACAGTGTCCCACCCCACCCCGGTGGTGGTGCTGGCGCTACCCCGGATCCACCCCTCCACGGGATCGAAGCCGAGGCCCCGCCGCCCTAGTTTTCCTTACAGAGAACGAAGGGGATCACGATGACGACAGCGAATGCGCTGGAACTGGCCGGGGTGCGGAAGGTGTACGGCTCCGGTGACGGCGCCGTCACCGCGCTCGACGGCGTGACGGCGGACGTGCGGCGGGGGACGTTCACCGCCGTGATGGGCCCGTCGGGCTCGGGCAAGAGCACCTTCCTGCACTGCGCGGCCGGCCTGGACCGGCCGACCTCGGGGAAGGTGCTGCTCGGCGGCACCGAGATCGGGCGGCTGAAGGAGAACGAGCTGACCCGGCTGCGGCGCACCCGCGTCGGGTTCGTGTTCCAGGCCTACAACCTGCTGCCGTCGCTGAACGTGCTGCAGAACATCACGCTGCCGCTGCGGCTGGCCGGCACCAAGCCGGACCCGCAGTGGCTGCGCGAAATCGTCGAAGGCGTCGGGATGGCGAAGCGGCTGGAGCACCGCCCGGCGGAGCTGTCCGGCGGGCAGCAGCAGCGCGTCGCGATCGCCCGGGCGCTCATCGCCCGGCCCGACGTCGTGCTGGCCGACGAGCCGACCGGCGCGCTCGACACCCGCACCGCGCGCCAGGTCCTCGACCTGCTCCGCGCCGTCGTCGACGGCATGGGCCAGACCGTGCTGATGGTGACCCACGACCCGGTCGCCGCCTCGGCCGCCCACGGCGTGCTGTTCCTCGCCGACGGCCGGCTGGCCGGGCACCTCCCGCACCCCACGCCCGAGCGCGTGGCGGAGCGCATGACGCACCTCGGGGAGTGGTGACCGTGCTGTCACTGGCCTGGCAGACGATCCGGACGCGGCTCGGCGGGTTCGCCGGCGCGTTCATCGCGATCCTGTGCGGCACCGCCCTGGTGGCGGGCTGCGGGGTCCTCATGGAGTCCGGCCTGCGCGCCGGCGTCCCCACCCAGCGTTACGCCGCCGCGGCGGTCGTCGTCGGCGGTGCCCAGAGCGTGCGGCCCCCGGGGGCCGACGCGCTGTCGTCCGAGCAGGTCGGCGAGCAGCCGTCGGTGCCTTCTGAGCTGGCTGGGCGGATCGCCTCGGTGCCCGGCGTCCGCGCGGCGGTGGCCGAGCAGAGCTTCCCGGCCCAGGTCGTGACGGCGTCCGGCGAGGTGCTCGGCGGCGCGCAGTCGCTCGGCCACAACTGGGATGCGGCCGTGCTGGCGCCGTTCACGCTGCGCTCCGGTGCGGAGCCCACGGCTCCCGGCGACGTCGTCTTGGACGCCGACCTGGCCCGGCGCGCCGGCGTGGACGTCGGCGGGCAGGTGCGGATCGCGACCCGGTCGGTACCGATGACGTTCCGGGTCAGCGGCGTAGTCGACAGCCTGTCGCGGCAGTCGGCGCTGTTCTTCACGCCGCAGCGGGCCGCGGAGCTGACCGCGCAGCCCGGCCGGGCCCACGCGATCGGCGTCCTGGCCGCCCCCGGGGTGGCGCCGGAGACGCTCGCCGAACGGATCGGCGCGGTCGTGGACGGCGCCGAGGTCACGACCGGTGTCGAGCGCAGCACGATCGAGTTCCTCGACGTCAGCCAGACGCGGCTGCTGCTGCTCACCATCGCCGGCTCGTTCGGCGGGTTCGCCCTGCTCGTGGCCGTGTTCGTGGTGGCGAGCACGCTCGCGCTGACGATCAACCAGCGGCGCCGGGAGTTCGCGCTGCTGCGGGCGGTCGCCGCGACGCCGAAGCAGATCCGCAAGCTCATCGGCATCGAAACGACGCTGGTCGCGCTCGTCGCCGGGGTGCTCGGCGGCGCTTCGGGCCTCGCGGTGGCGTCGGGGCTGCGGGACGCGTTCGCGGCGATCGGCGTGATCCCGGCCGACTTCGAGCTGGCGATCAGCCCGCTGCCGCCGCTCGCCGCGCTGCTGCTCGGCCTGGGCGCGGCCCGGCTGGCGGCGTGGGCGGCGTCGCGGCGGCCGTCGATGATCCGGCCGGTCGAGGCGCTCGGCGAGGCGGCGGTCGAACGCCGTGAGCTGGGCCGGGTCCGCCTGCTCACCGGCTGGGCGCTCGTCCTCGTGGGCCTCGGGGGCGCGATGGTGCCGCTGTTCCTGCGCGGCGACATCGGGACCGCGATCTCGACGATGGCGACGCTGGTCGTCGTCATCGGGCTGGCGGTGGTCGGCCCGCAGGTGACCGGGCTGGTGACGCGCGTGCTCGCACCGGTGCTGGGGCGGGTCTGGCGGATCAGCGGGTACCTGGCCGGCGCGAACGCCCAGGCCAACACCCGCAGGCTGGCGGCGGCGGTGACCCCGCTGATGCTGTCGGTGGCGTTCGCGCTGGCGACATTCTACAGCCAGACGTCGTCGACGGCGGCCGCGGCGGAGGAGACGGCCCGCTCGACGACGGCCGACTACGTGCTGAGCGGCCCGGCGGGGGTTTCGCCGGAGGTCGCCGCGGCGCTGGCCAGGGTGCCGGGGGTCGCGACGGCGACACCGGTGGTGCGGACGTCGGTGATCACGGTGTCGTCGATGGGCGACAGCGTGGACGTCCAGCGCAAGCCCGCCCAGGGCCTGGCGGGAGATCAGACCCGCGGAGCACTGGAGCTGGGCGTCGACTCGGGGCGGCTCGCGGACCTGGCCGGCGACACGGTGGCGTTGAGCCGATCGGAGGCCGACTGGCTGGACAAGAAGCTGGGCGACGAGGTGACGTTCTACTTCGGCGACGGCGCCCCGGCGAAGCTGCGCCTGGTGGCGACGTACACGCACGACCTGGCGTTCGGCGACTTCGTGCTGCCGGTGGCCCTGGCCCGCGAACACAACGGCGGCCGCCTGGACGATTCGGTGCTGGTCCGCCGTTCCCCCGACGCGGATCCCACGGCGGTCGCGGCGGCGTTGCGTTCGTTGCCCTACCCGGGCTTGACGGTGGCTCCGTCGATGTCGGCCCCGGAGGGCGGAGAGCGGCAGGCGCAGTTCTACCTGAACCTGGTGGCGGTGGGCGTGATCGTCGGGTACCTGGCGATCTCGGTGGCCAACACGCTGGTCCTGACGACGGCCCAGCGGTCCCGCGAGTTCGCGCTGCTGCGGCTGATCGGGACAACCCGCCGCCAGGTGACCCGCATGATGCGGCTCGAGGCGTTGGTGACGGTGGGGACCGCGGTGGTGGTGGGGACTGTGGTCGCGGTGGTGCCGTTGGGTTTGCTGAACGCGGGGCTGCGAGGGAGCCCGGTGCCGTCCGGACCCTGGTCCGTCTACTTCGGAATCATCGGCGGCGCGGTGCTGTTGGGGCTGCTGGCGATGGGGCTGTCGACGTGGGTGGCCCTGCGGGCCCGCCCCATCGACGCGATCGGTTTGAGGGAGTAGCGCGGTGCGGGTGAGCCGGGTCCGGCTCACCCGCACCGGTTTCAGCAGGCGGCGCCGGTGTCTTCGCCCCTTGATCTCGGTGGCCGCGGCCGGGAATTCCCTAATCCGGCGGCCACAACCCCAGCCTGGTGAACTGCTCCCGGACGTGCTCCCGCACCGGGTCGCCGACGTCGGCGACGAGCGCGATCGTCTGGCGGGACTCGTTCCACGCCTCGACCTGCCGGCCGGTCGCGGCCAGCGACCGCACCAACGCCACCAGCGCGCGGACGACCGGGACGTGGTCGGAACGGGAGACGCCGAGGGCCTTCCGGGCGAACAGCAGGACGTCACCGTGCTCTTCGGCGTCGCAGGCGGCCTCGCTCAGTTCGACCAGCGCGGCGAGCGTCTGCTCGTGGCCGGCCGGGTACCGCTCGTGCAGCTCGACGGCTTCGGTGAGCTGCCGGATGGCCTCCGAGGTCCGGCCGGCGCGGCGGTTCAGCAGGCCGAGCTCCAGCGCCATCGCGGCGTGGCGCCGGTGGTCGCCCAGCTCGGCGTAGAGCATCTTCGCGTGCGACAGGTGCGTCTCCGCTTCTTCGACCTCGTCCCGAAGACGCAGGTGCGTGCCCAGGGCACCGTGAGCCGCGGCGCACTGGGCCGGCTCGTTCAGGTTGTGCTGGATTTCGAGGGCCTGGCGCAGGCAGGATTCGGCGCGCGTCCGGTCGCCGGAGTCTTCCGCGTGGCGGGCGAGCAGCAAGAGGACTTCGGAGCGGTCACGGCTGTTGCCGGTGTTGCCGAAGATCGCGCTCGCCAGCTCGAGGGACTCCTCGGTCTTCTCCGGATCGCCGAGGGCGTGGTGGATCCGCGCCAGGCTGGTCCAAGCCTGCCCCTCGGCGTCCAGGTCGTTTTCGGCCCGGGTGGCGAGCAGGACCGCCTGAACGGCCTCGCGCCATTCGGACGCGGTGTCGCCGACGCTCAGGTGGGGCCGCACCAGCCGGAGCAACGTCACCGCCCGGGACAGGTTGCCGTCCGCCGCACGGCGGATCGCGGCGCACAGGCTCGGCTCCTCGTCGGCCAGGAAGGCTTCCGCCGCCGCGAAATCGGGGAGCCGTCCGGCCTGGGGCAGCTCGGCCGTGCGCCGCAAGGCGGGCGCCAGGACTTCGGCGGCGTCCGTGACCCGGGAGATGTACCAGTCGAGGAGCCGCGCCTCGGCCTGCCGCCGATCGGCGGGGGAGTCGTGGGCGAGCGCGAGCCGTTCGCCGGCCGCGCGGGTGAGAGCGTCCATCCGGTACCGGCCGTCTTCCCGGGCGACCAGGTACAGGGAGCCGAGCGCGGTGATCGCGCCGCGGGAGGTCTCGTCGTCAGTCCCGTCGAGCGCGCGGATCCCGTCCGGGGAGAGGCCGGGGCCGACGTGGAGCGCGAGCAGCCGGAAGAGCCGGGCGGCCGGCGGATCCAGGGCGCGGTAGGACCACAGCACCGAGGTCAGGATCGTCCCCGACGCCAGTTCGCCGGCCAGCAGGAGTTCGGCCGGGCTGGGCGCGCCGCCGGGCAGGAGCTCGGCGAGCGTGCGGACGGCCTGCGGGCTGCCGCCCGTCAACGCGAGCGCCGCCGCCGGATCGGGTGGCTCGGCCGGGGAGTCGCGGAGCAGGCTTTCGAGCAGGGGAGCGATCTCGGCTTCGGTGAAGGGGCCGACTTCCAGCCGGTAGGCGCCGTGGTGGGTCACGAGGTCGCTCAGCCGATGCCGGCTGGTCACGACGACGACGGAGTGCGCGCTGCCCGGCAGCAGGGGTACGACCTGCCCGGAATCCTTTGCGTTGTCGAGGAAGAACAGCACCCGGCGGTCGTCGAGCAGAGTCCGCAGCATCCCGGCGCGGGCGCTCAGGCTCGCGGGTACGGCGGTGACGCCGAGCGCGTCGAGGAATTCGGCGAGCACGTCGGCGGGGTCGCGGGGCGGGCCGGTGGCGTACCCGGAAAGGTCGGCGTGCAGCTGGCCGTGCGGGAACCGCTCTCGGACGGCGTGCGCCCAGTGCAGCCCCAGCTCCGTCTTGCCGACGCCGGCGGGCCCGGTGATTGCGATGATGAGGGTCGCGGGCGGGCCGCCGACCCGCGAGCGCAGGAACAGCGCGTTCAGCCGGCCGAGGTCTTCGTCGCGGTCGACGAACTGGCTGACCGTCGACGGCAGCTGGGCGGGCGGCAGCGCGCGGAGGGCCGCCTGCGTGCGGTGCAGGTCGTCCGGCGCGAGCGAATCCCGTGCCTGCAGCAGCCGCTGGTGCAGTTCCTGCAGCTCGCGCGAGGGGCCGGTGCCGAACGACCGGACCGACCGGTCGTAGACCTGTTTCCAGTAGGCGTCGAAGACCTCGTAGCGCCCGAGCCCGTTCAACGCGGTGAGCCGCTGCGCGATGTACTCGGGGTCGAGCTCGTGGTCGACCATGGCTTCGTCGAGGATCCTCAGCACCTCGCGGTAGTTGCGACGGTCGAGCTCGACGGCGCACAGGGCCTGGTAGGCGGCGACCCGGTCGTAGAGGTCGAGGTCTTCCCGTTTCTGCTCCATCCAGACGGTACCGAGGTCTTCGATCACGGGTCCGCGCCAGAGCGCCATCGCCTCCCGGAGGGCGTTGGCGGCATCGTCGAGCCGCCCTGCTTCGCGCGCCTTCTCGCCGTCGCTGATCAGCGCCTTGAAGCGCGCGAAGTCGACGTCGTCGTCCCCGGGCAGGAACTGGTAGCCGGCGCGCTGGGTGACGATGTGCGCGGAAACCCCGAAGCGGCGCAGGCACGCCCGCAGCCGGCTGACGTAGGTCTGGAGGTCGTTCCTGGCGTGCTCGGGCGGGTTGTCGTCCCAGAGTGCTTCGGTGACGGTCCGGACGGTGACGACCTTGCCGTGGTTGAGCATCAGCACGCCCAGCAGCGAACGTTCCTTGGCCCGCCCGAGCGCGACCTTCCGGTCGCCGAGGAGGAGCTCCACAGGCCCCAGGATCCGGAATTCCATCGGGTTTCCCGTCCACCCCCGGCCGGTCTGCCTGACCAGCACCGTAACCCGGCAACCGGCGGGTTTCAGCGCAGGTCGAGCGGCTGTCAAGGTTTTGTCCAGCAAGCGGCAAGCGAAGTGTCCACCGGGGGAGTTCACGATCTCGTCATGTCGTGGACGGAAGTGTGGCGGTGGCTTCGGGGGAGTTCGCCGCCTTCGGTTGCCGAGCCGGTGGCGGATCCGGTGCACCACACCATTCTCGCGGTCGGGATCGACGGTTTCTCGTCTTTCGACCGGACGAACCTGCACCGGCTGGCGCAGCGGGAGGGGCTGTACCGCGCATTCCAGCGGGCTCTGGCGGAGAGCGGTGTCGCGTGGGATCACTGCCACCAAGCGGACTTCGGCGAAGGGGTGCTCCTGCTGGTTCCCGCGGGCTATCCGAAGGCGGTGTTCAGCGAGCTGGTCCCGGACGCTTTGACGAGATCCGTGGCCGACCACAACAGTACTCATCGGCCACCGGAGCGCATCCGGCTCCGCATGGTGCTCCACGCGGGAGAAGTGAGTTATGACGGTTACGGCACGACGGGATCGGCGATCGTGCACGCGTTCCGACTGCTCAATTCCGTGGTGCTGAGGAAGAGGCTGGCCTGGTCGGACAGCGATCTCGCGGTGATCGCCTCGGGGTGGTACCACGACGAGATCATCCGCCACAGCCCGTCGAGCGGGTGTTACGAGCCGGTGGTGGTCCAGGAGAAGGAAACCACGACACGAGCTTGGATTCGGTTGGTCGGGTCGGCGGAGCCGGACTATCGCGCTCTCGGGTGAGGGGCCCTGCAGTTACCCCTCACCTGATCAAAGGCCCGACATCGAACCATCCTCCGGCGAGATCAGCTGGAGAAAAGATGTCCAGGCAGTGGCCGAAAACTCGATGACCGGTTGACCGGGCCGGCGGTCCTTGGTGTCACGGACCAGGGCTGCGTCCGTCGTCAGCCGAGTCTCGACGCAGCTGCCACCCGCGTTGGAATAACTGCTCTTGAACCATCCGTCGCGACGGGACACGGGCGCAGGGGAGAAGTCTTCAGTCAACTGTGCCTCAAAGTTCTTTCAAATGGTCATGAATGGCCTGCAGGGTTTCGTGACGAGGCTGCGCACGCCCATACGCGTCCTCGTAGGTGGTGGCGATGTTCCGGATCTGCAGCGGATCGTCGATGATCCCCCAGGCAGTCACGGTCTCTTGCCAGGCCAAAGTGGGGAGCCGGGGGTTGCCGAACTCGATGAGGTGCACGGTCGCGGCACCGAAGAGTCCGCACGCGGTGGTGGTGAACGGAATCACGCGAACGTCGAGCTTCTGCGGATGATTCTCGATCAGCTCGGTCAGGTGCACGAGCTGTTGCCTGAGCACCGCCCGCCCACCGATCTGCTGCCGCAGGGCGGCTTCGCTGATGATGGCGGTCAAGATGAAGGGATCGGTCGCGTCCGCGATCCGGGCCTGACGACGTTGCCGGGCTTCGACGCGCTGGTCGACCTCGACCCGGGGCAGCGTCACCGCGGGCGTCATGATCGCCCGGATGTAGTCGGCGGTCTGCAGGAGCCCGGGGATGAGCAGGCTTTCGTAGTCCCTGACCGCGCGGGCTCCCTGCTCGAGACCGAACAGGCGCTGGACGTCGGCGTCGAAGAGCGCTGAGTAGCTCGACCACCAGCCCCGTTCCTTGGCTGCGGTGCGCAGCGCCAGGAGCTCGGCTTTTTCCTCGTCATCGAACTCGAAGAGGTCGAGGACCCGGGCCAGGGCTTCCGGAGAGAGCATCTTGCGCTCGTTCTCCACGGCGGACCAGTAGTTGCGCGTGAACCCCAGAGCCTCGGTGATCGTCTTGACTTCGATGCTCAGCCGTTCCCGCTGCCGTTTCAGGCGCAGGGCGAGTTCCCACGATGCGACGACGGGCGACGACGGCGCGCTCATTTCGGGGACAGTCCTCCGCACTGGTTACGGTAACCAAACTGTATTCAGTTGCGGAGACCCGACGCCACCGGGTTCAGCTAACCTACTGGTAACACTTCTCATCGGGGACGCGACCCGCCGAGGGTGAGCACCCCGAACGGATGAATGCCATGGCAGAGCCCCAGGCGCGACCCAGTGGACGGACCCGCAGGGCCCGCCCACGGTCGGCGGCCCTGCCGGGGGCGATCGGGGTCGCTCCGGCGAGGCCGTCGGCCGACGAGGTCGACTGGCGGGGCAGCGTCGAGCTGAACACGGCGCACTGCACCATCGTCGTGATCGACGTCGAGGGCTTCGGGCGCTACTCCCGGACGAACCCGAACAAGATCAGGATCCGCCGCGGAATGTACCGCGCACTTGAGCGTGCCTTCGCCGCGGCCGGCATCCCGTGGGGCGTCTGCCAGTACTCGGACCTGGGTGACGGTGTGCTCGTGCTGGGCCCGGCCGCCGTCTCCAAGACGCCCTTCGCCGAGCGGCTCCCCGGTGCGCTCGCCGAAGAGCTGGCGTGGCACAACGGCGCGCACCCGCAGCAGGAGCACATCCGGCTGCGGCTCGCGTTGCACGCCGGTGAGGTGACCTACGACGCCCACGGCGTCACCGGCTCCTCCATCCTCGACGCGCAACGGCTCGTGGACGCGCCCGCGCTCAAGCGCGCCTTGGCGGGCACCTCGGCGGTGCTGGCCACGATCGCGTCTTCCTGGTTCTACGAGGAAGTCGTGCGGCAGAGCGAGGGAGGGGACGCCGGTGACTACCGCCCGGTCGACGTCGTGGGAGACGACTTTCCCGTCTCCGCTTGGGTTCGGCTGCTCTTCGCGTCCGCGCCGCGCCGGTGAGCGCTGATCAGGACGCGGCTCGGTTAAGGGAAAGCCTTCCGTAGTCCCGAAACTTTCCGAAAGTTATTGCCCCACCGAACACCCCGAACGCATGCTTTCGCCATCCCAGCCTCAATGAGGAGGAAGCATGCTCACCAAGATCAGGGTGTTCGCCGGTGGGACCGTTCTTGCGCTCATCGCCGCGCTCGTTCCCGGGGTGGCCCGGGCCGATACCGTCATCACCACCAGCCAGACCGGGAACAACGGTGGCTACTACTACTCCTTCTGGACCGACGGCGGCGGCTCCGTCCAGATGACGCTCGGCTCCGGCGGGAACTACCGGATGAACTGGAGCAACGTCGGGAACTTCGTCGGTGGCAAGGGGTGGAGCAACGGGAGCCGGCGGACCGTGAACTACTCCGGCAGCTTCAACCCCTCCGGCAACGGCTATCTCGCCCTCTACGGCTGGACCTCCAACCCGCTCGTCGAGTACTACATCGTCGACAACTGGGGCACCTACCGGCCCACCGGCACCTACAAGGGCACCGTCACCAGCGATGGTGGCACCTACGACATCTACCAGACCACCCGCTACAACGCGCCGTCCGTCGAAGGTACCAAGACCTTCAACCAGTACTGGTCCGTGCGGCAGCAGAAGAAGACCGGCGGGACCATCACCACCGGGAACCACTTCGACGCCTGGGCGCGCTACGGCATGCGCATGGGCAGCTTCAACTACTACATGATCCTCGCCACCGAGGGCTATCAGAGCAGCGGCAACTCCAACATCTCGGTGGGCTGACCGATGCGCACGTTGATCCTCGCGGCCGCCCTCGTGATCACGGGCGCGGTCGGTGCCACGCCCGCGCACGCCGCCGCCTGCAACGGCTATGTCGGCCTCACCTTCGATGACGGACCCTCGAACGCGCACACCCCCGGGCTGCTCAACGCCCTGCGGCAGAACGGTTTGCGCGCCACCATGTTCAACGAAGGCCAGTACGCCGCCGCCTATCCCGCTCAGGTGCGGGCCGAGGTGAGTGCCGGGATGTGGGTCGGGAACCACAGTTACACCCACCCGCACCTCACGCAGCAGAGCCAGTCCCAAATGGACTCCGAGGTTTCCCGGACGCAGCAGGCGATCTCGGCCGCCGGCGGTGGGACGCCGAAGCTGTTCCGGCCGCCGTACGGGGAAACGAACGGAACGTTGCAGGCGGTCGAAGCGAAGTACGGCCTGCGGCAGATCATCTGGGACGTCGACTCGCAGGACTGGAACAACGCGAGCGTCGACGCGATCGTGCAGGCCAACGCCCGTCTCGGCAACGGCCAGGTCATCCTCATGCACGAATGGCCCGCCAACACCCTCTCCGCCATTCCGCGGATCGCGCAGGGCCTGGCGAGCCGCGGGCTGTGCGCGGGCATGATCTCGCCTCAGACGGGCCGGGCGGTGGCTCCCGGCTGAGGCCTCCGGGTGGCGCGGCGGCCCCGAACCCGCCGCGCCGCCATTCCCCCGGCGAGGGCCTGGTCGCGCTGATGGGCCTGCTCGACGACGTCGATGTCGTCGGCTCGGCGGCCGACGGTGCGCAGGCGCTCGAGCTGGCCGGGCGGCTCGACCACCTCGACGTCGTGCTGATGGACCTCACCATGCCCGTCATGGACGGCGTCGAAGCCGCCGGACGCCTCGCGCGCGAGCACCCAAACGTCGCCGTCCTGGTCCTCACGACCTACTCGGACGACGAGTCGATCGCCGGGGCGCGGTGATCACCACCCCGCCTTCTTCGCGATGACAGCGATCACCCCGAGCACGAACCGCAGCAGCATGAACTGGACGACTTCACCCATGTCCGTTTCCCTTCCCGTGTTCCGACGAGGGGAACGCCAGGGCGGCACCCGGGTGGAGCAGGACCTCCGCGGGGTGGAAATCCGGGTGGAGACCCGCCGGAAGTCCACTGTGGACAGACTAGCTGTCGGTTAACTCACCGTAAGGAACCTCCTTAACCCGGACATTTCACCACTCCGGCGGCCGTCGGTCGGCTCCCGTTCGGGCTGCGTTCACCCCGCTCGCCCGCCGCCGTAATTTGCGGTGCCTAAGTTTCCTGCTCGAGCCGCAGAGTGAAAGCAAGGAACCCATGGACGCACCCCTGGCCGTCAGAGCGCGCGAGATCACCAAGTGCTTCGGTGACGTCGTCGCGCTCGACGGCATCGACTTCGACGTGGCCCCGGGCCGGATCCACGGCCTGGTCGGCCCGAACGGCGCCGGCAAGACCACCCTGCTCGGACTGCTGCTGAGCCTGGCCGTCGCCGACGAGGGCACGCTGGAAGTCCTCGGCGGGCCGGTCGGCAGGACCCTCGGCGACGTCGCCGGGTTCGTCGACGGCCCCGGCCTCTACCCGTCGCTCACCGCCCGGCAGAACCTCGCCGCGCTGGCCGCCCTCCGCGGCCTCGACCGGCGGACCCCGAAGATCGACGACGTCCTCGGCGAGGTCGGGCTCACCGACGTCGCCGACGACCGCGTCCGCGGCTTCTCCCTCGGCATGCGGCAGCGGCTCGGGCTGGCCGCGGCGCTGCTCACCGAGCCCCGCCTGCTGGTGCTCGACGAGCCGGCCAACGGCCTCGACCCGGCCGGCAAGAAGCACGTCCACGGCGTCCTCGCCCGGCTCGCCGCCGAGGGCACCACCGTCGTGCTCTCGAGCCACCGGATGGACGACCTCGAGGCGCTGTGCTCCGACGTCACCATCCTGGCCACCGGCCGCGTCGTCTTCACCGGTCCGCTCGGCAAGCTCTCCGCCGAGAACGGCGAGCTCGGCTACCGGCTGCGGACGTCCGACCCGCGGGCGGCGCGTCCCCTGGTCGCCGGCGCGCCGGGGATCCGCCTCGCCGACTCCGACGACGACGTGCTCGTGGTCCGCGCGCTGGTGCCCGCGCTCGACGAACTGGTGCTGCGGCTGGCGAAGGAGGGCATCGCGGTACGCGAGCTCGCGCCCGTCGTGTCCCCGCTGGAAGCCGCGTTCCTCGCTCTCACCGAAGCTCAAACCGAGCAGCCGGAGGCCGGTCGATGACCGTCATCACCGAGACCGCCCGTCCCGTCCCTGTGTCCCGCGGCTACCGCTTCGAACTCGTCAAGCTGTTCGCCGCCTGGCGCGTCCGCCTGCTGGTGCTGGCCTGCTGGATCGCGCCCGCGTTGTTCGTCGCCGTGGTGAGCGAGCAGAGTTCGCTGCCCGTCGACACGCTCTTCGGCCGCTGGATGAACGCGACCGGCTGGGCCGGGCCGCTGGTGATGCTCGGGTTCGCGGGCACCTACGCGCTCCCACTGCTGACCTCGGTCGTCGCCGGGGACGTCTTCGCATCCGAGGACCGGCTCGGCACCTGGCGCCACCTGCTCGTCGCGGTCCGCTCCACCCGCCGGATCTTCGCGGCGAAAGCGCTGGCCGGCCTCAGCGTGCTCGTCGTCCTCGTGGCCGGGATGGCCGTTTCCAGTGCGGTGGGCGGGGTCCTGGCCGCCGGGAACCGGCCGCTCGTCGGCCTCGACGGCCACCTGCTGACGTCCGGCGACGCCGCGGTGCGGGTCCTGCTCGCGTGGGTCTGCGTCTTGGCCCCGACGCTGGCGCTCGGGGCGATCGGGCTGCTCGGCTCGGTCGTCTGGGGCCGCTCGCCGATGGGCCTGCTGCTGCCCGCCGTCGTCGCGCTCGTGCTGGCGCTGGCCCAGCTGCTGCCGCTGCCCGTCGCCGTCCGCCTCGCCCTGCCCAGCTACGCCTTCATCGCGTGGAACGGCCTGTTCACCGACCCGGCCCAGCTCGGGCCGCTGCTGATCGCGGTCGGCGTCAGCCTGGCCTGGGCCGTCGTCGCGACCGCGCTGGCGTACCTGCTGTTCGTGCGCCGCGACTTCACCAACCCGGCCCACGACGGCTCGGGCCGCCGAGCGCTCACCATCGGTGTCCTGCCGCTGGTCGCGCTGCTCGCCGCCACGGCCGGGATCGTCGCCGTCGCGACGCCGGCCACCGGCTCCGGGATCGAGCTCGACAAGGTCCAGCGCTCGGTCGCCACCGCGTTCGCCCACCTCTACCGGCTGCAGGCCGGGCAGCTCAACCGGCCCGACGTCACCGAGGAGCAGCTGGCCGCCACGGCCGCGTGCACCAAGGGCGACGGCCTGGTCGAGCCCGACGGTCCCGGCAACGACTGGCGGTGCGTCGTCTCCTGGCACCTGCCGGGGATCGACGCGACGGGACAGGCGATCTACCAGCTGGACATCACCTCGGACGGGCGGTACGTCGCCGACGGCGACGGACCGAAGGAAGTGAACGGCTACTTCCAGGTGCGGACCCCCGCGGGGGACCAACCCAACCCGCTTTGGCAGTTCGACGGGAACGTCGAGCTGCTCACCACCACGAAGGGATAACCCCGATGCAGGTAACACGCCGCAGACGGCGTGCCGGGAACCGCCGGAGCAGCAGCCATCGGCTGCGCTACGCGACGGCCGGCTCCGCCACGCTCGTGCTCGTAGCCACCGGCACCGGCGTCGGTGTCGCGTCGACGGCCCAGTTCGGGAAGGACCAGGTCGGCCAGGTCACCGAGAACGGCCAGGTCGTCTCCGCCGACCAGTACATCAAGCCGATCGGCGACCGGCTGGTCGTCAACAACGGCAAGATCATGGCGTCGTCGGTCAGCCCGGACGGCGCCCACCTCGCCGCGCTGACCACCGACGGCGGCATCGCGCTCACCATCGTCGACCTGAAGAGCTGGAAGGTGCAGCAGCTCGTCGGCAACTCCGCGACGGCGAACCTGCGCATCGCCGGCAACGACGTCGGCCAGGAAGGGCCGACGTACTCGCCGGACGGCAAGGCGCTGTGGCTGGCGCAGACCGACGGCTACACGAAGTTCACCGTGAACCCGGACGGGACCGTCGCCACCCCGGTGCCGGTCAAGATCCCGGCGGACGGCGCGAAGCACGCCCTGGTCGCGCAGGCCGTGTTCTCGCCGGACGGGTCCACTGTGTACTCGGCCGTCAACGGCCAGAACCGGGTTGTCGCGCTCGACGCGGCGACCGGCGCGATCAAGCAGAGCTGGGCCGTCGGCAACGCGCCGCGTGACCTGGTGCGCGTCGGCACCAAGCTGTACGTCAGCAACGAAGGCGGTCACCCGGCGAAGCCCGGCGAGCCGACGCTGAACTCGTACAATACGCAGGTGCCGGCCAGCCAGTTCACCGGCGCCACGACCAGCGGCACGGTCAGCGTCATCGACCTGGCGAACGCGGCCGCCGCGCCGAAGAGCGTCGACGTCGGCCTCCACCCGACGGCGGTGTACTTCAAGAACGGCGCGCTGTTCGTCACGAACACCGCGAGCAACACCGTCTCCGTCATCGACACCGGCCGCGACAAGGTCGTCCAGACCATCGCGACGCAGCCGTGGCCGCAGGCCTCGGTCGGGTACGAACCGGACGGCGTCACGCTCACCGACGACGGCCACCTGCTGGTGACGCTCGGGCGCGCCAACGCCGTCGCCGTCTACCGCTACCAGCGGGCGCAGGAGCCGGTGAGCTACGTCGGCCTGCTGCCGACGGACTACTTCCCGACCGCGATCACCACGGTCGGCAAGGACGTCGTCGTCTCCAACACCCGCGGCATCGACGCGCGCCGCCCCACCACGGCCGCCGGGCACGGCACGCACGACACGACGTCGAGCGTGCAGAAGTTCCGGCTGCCGGACGACCGCGCGATCCGCGGCTACACCGGCCAGGTCTTCAAGCAGAACGGCTGGACGAACGACTCGGTCCAGGTGGCGCAGGACAACGGCCACCGCAGGGCCGTCCCGGTCCCGGCGCGGCTCGGCGACCCGTCGACGATCAAGCACGTCTTCCTGCTGGTCAAGGAGAACCGGACCTACGACCAGGTCTTCGGCGACGACGCGCGCGGCAACGGCGACCCGTCCGTGACGCAGTTCGGCGAGAACGTCACGCCGAACCAGCACGCGCTGGCGAAGCAGTTCGGGTTGTACGACAACACCTACGACATCGGCACGAACTCCGCCGAGGGCCACAACTGGCTGATGCAGGCCGACAACCCGGAGTACACCGAGTCGTCGGCGGGGGAGTACCTGCGCAGCTACGACACCGAGGACGACGCCCTCGGCCACCAGAGCTCCGGGTTCCTCTGGACCGGCGCGCAGGCGGCCGGGAAGTCGGTGCGGGACTTCGGCGAGTTCCAGCAGTTCCTGACCAAGCCCGCCGGGGCGAGCTGGCAGAACCTGTACTGCGACGCCAAGAACATGGCGGCCACGGGTGAGCCGACGGCCTACCCGCTGGTCTCGTCGTCGCCGATCCCGTCGCTGAACAACGTGTCGGTGCCGGGCTTCCCGAAGTTCGACACGTCGGTGCCGGACACCTACCGGTACCAGATCTGGAAGAACGACTTCGAGAAGAACGGGCCGGCCAACCTGAACATGTTCTGGCTGTCCAGCGACCACACCGGCGGCCCGCCGAACGCGGCCGCCCAGGTCGCCGACAACGACCTCGCCGTCGGCCGGATCGTCGACGAGATCTCGCACAGCCAGTACTGGAAGGACTCGGCGATCTTCGTCGTCGAGGACGACTCGCAGGCCGGTCTCGACCACGTCGACGGCCACCGGGCGCCGGTGCAGATCATCAGCCCGTACGCCCAGCACGGCGTCGTCGACAGCCACTACTACTCGCAGATCACGATGATCCGGACGATCGAGCAGATCCTCGGGGTCAAGCCGATGAACCAGAAGGACAGCGCGGCGACGCCGATGGCCGCGGCGTTCACGCCGAAGCCGGACTACACGCCGTTCACCGCACTGCCCAACCGCACGTCACTGACGGACGGCCTGGCCACCCAGCCGTCCTGCGGCCCGGACACCCCGGCCGCGGCGAACCCGGCAGCGGCCCCGGTGCCGTCGTCGGCGGTGCCGGCGGACAAGAAGCAGCTGGCGGCGCAGTGGCAGGAGTGGACGACGCACCAGCGTCTGACCGGCCCGAACGCCGTCGCGGACTACGCGAACCCCGCGCAGATGAACCACTTCACGTGGTACCAGACGCACGGGTGGCAGCAGCCCTACCCGGGTGAGAACCAGGTGTTCGCACCGGATCAGGTGCCGGGCGCGTACCTCCCGTCCGCGGAATCGGACGGCTGATCACCCGCCGGGAGGCCTCCGGTCCGGGGGCCTCCCGGTTTTCCGTTTGCCGTCAGCCCAGGCGTTTGGTCTCGCCCTCGGCCCAGCCGGGGTCGCCGGTGGCCGCGAACCGCGTCCACGCCGCATTGACCTCGCGAGCCAGTTCCACCGGCGGACTGTCCCCGACGAGCCCAGTCGACGCGGCCAAAGAATCGAACACGAACGGCAATTCCATCCCGTGGCACGCCCCGAGCCGCGGCGCCCGCCACTCGAACTCGTACCGGAACGTCCGGCCCCGGTGGTTCTCGACCAGCTCCTCGACGCCGTCGCGGAACACGAGGTCCGTCATGGCCTCGACGAACACCTCGCCCGCCTTGCGCCCGTCGCCGAGGCCGTAGCTCTTCAGCACGCCCGCCGCGTCCGGGTGCGATGCCGACAGCATCGCCACCGCCTGCTCGTCGGTCAGCACGTCGAGCAGGCCGGTCGGGCCGAAGTACAGCAGCATCTCCTCGCGGCAGGTACCCGCGATCAGGTCGACGCCGTCGCGGATCGCCGAACCCGGGTGCTCGGGCAGGACGTCGTCACCCACCAGCGGCAGGAACGGGCTGAGGCCGAAACTGCGGTCCAGTCCGTCCTCCCCGCGAAGGTCGGGGGCACCGCCGGGCTTCAGCACCGCGTCCTGCGCGCCGAGCAGCTGCTCGGTCGAGAGCGTCCGGAACGCCTCGGCGGTGGGCTCGACGCCGAGGCCGTCGGCGATCTTCCGGACGAGCCGGTCCGCCTCGGCCCGCCCGCGCACCATGTTCGCATGTCCACTTTGGACGATCGCGCGCCGGAAGAGGCCGGTCGAAAGCGGCGAACCGAGCAGGCACGCAACGCTGATCGCGCCCGCGGACTCGCCGAAGAGCGTCACGTTGGCCGGGTCGCCGCCGAACGCCGCGATGTTGTCCTTGACCCAGCGCAGCGCGGCGAGCTGGTCGCGCAGGCCGAGGTTGGTCGCGCCGCCGTCGAGCGGCAGGAAGCCGTCGATGCCGAGCCGGTACTGCACGGTCACCAGCACCTCACCGCCGCGGGTGAACGCCGTGCCGTCGTACACCGGGGCCGAGCCCGTGCCGCCGATGAACGCGCCGCCGTGGAGGAACACCAGCACCGGCCGGTTTCCGGCGCCGGGCGTCCAGACGTCGGCCGTCAGGTACTCCGGCCCCCGCCGCCAGCCGGTGCCGACGACGGCGGACAGGTCGAGGCCGGGGATCGTCCGTTGCCGTTGCGGCGCCGTGGGTCCGGGCTCGCGGGCGTCGCGCACGCCGTCCCAGGCCGGCGGCGGGACCGGCGCGGCGAACCGCAGCTCACCTTCGGGCGCGGCCGCGTAGGGGATGCCGCGGAACCGCACACCGGTGGCGATCGGCTCGCCGCGGACCTCGCCGGCGGTGGTGCGGACGATCATGCGGGCGTCCCTTCGGGGAAGACCTTGCCGGGGTTGAGGATGTGGTGCGGGTCGAGGGCGTTCTTGACCGCGCGGTGCATTTCCAGGACTTCGGGGCCCAGCTCGCGGGTGAGGCCGGGCTGCTTGAGCAGGCCGACGCCGTGCTCGCCGGTGACGGTGCCGCCGAGGTCGAGCGCGTCGGCGATGATGTCGTCGAACGCCGCCTGGGCGTTCTTCCGGGCCGTCTCGTCGCCGGTCGGCGTGACCAGCAGCGGGTGCAGGTTGCCGTCGCCGATGTGCGCGATGTTCGCGATGTGGACGTCGTGGCGCCGCCCCGCCGCGTCGATGCGGGCGAGCATCTCGGGCACGGCCTGCGTCGGGACGCAGACGTCCTCGGTGAGCAGCGGGCCGAGCCGTTCGAGGGCGGGGTAGGCGAGGCGGCGGGCGGCGAACAGCGCGTCGGCCTCGGCCTGGTCGGTCGACTGCGCGGCCCAGGTCGCGCCGGCCTGCTCGAAGCAGTCCAGGATCTCCGCGGCTTCGTGTTCGCCGAGCGCGCCGGGGGAGTCCGTGCGGGCGAGCAGGACGACGTTCGCGTCGGCGCTCAAGCCCATGTTCTTCCACTGGTCGACCGCGGCGAGGCAGTGCCGGTCGACCAGCTCCAGCGCCGAAGGCAGGACGCCCCGGGCCGCGACCGCCGCGGCGGCCTGCCCGGCGGCGACCGTCGTGTCGAAGTAGCCGGCGACCGTGCGTTCCGCGGCGCGGGCGGGCCGCAGGCGGACGGTGACCTCGGTGATCACGCCGAGCGTGCCCTCCGAGCCGACCAGCAGCCCGGTCAGGTCGTAGCCGGCGACGCCCTTGGCGGTGCGGCGCCCGAGCCGGACGAGCTCGCCGGTGCCGGTGACGACCTGCAGGCCCAGGACGTAGTCGCGGGTGACGCCGTACTTGACGCAGCAGACGCCGCCGGCGTTGGTGGCGACGTTCCCGCCGATGGTCGACCACGGCGAGCTGGCCGGGTCCGGCGGGTACCAGAGGCCGCGTTCCGCGCAGGCGGCGCGCAGGTCATCGTTGACTACGCCGGGCTCGACGACGGCGTACCGCTCCCGCTCGTCGATCTCCTTGATCGCGGTGAGCCGGTCGGTGACGAGGACGACGCAGCCGCCGACCGCGTTCGCCCCGCCGGACAAGCCGGTGCCCGCCCCGCGCGTGACGAGCGGGGTCCGGTGCTCCAGGCAGGCCCTGACCACGGCCTGGACCTCTTCGGCGGTGTGCGGCCGGACGACCACGGCGGGCAGCGCGTAGGGCGCCCATTCGGCCTCGTCGTGGGCGAAGCCGGCCAGCACGTCCGGGTCACGGACCAGCCGGTCCTTCGGCAGCCGGGCGGCCAGGTCGTCGATCAGCATCCGCGGGAACCTCCTCGTCACCTGCTCCCACGCTAGCCGTGCCGAAGACCTCGTTGAAAGCTTCGGTCGAGCTGGGGTGCGTGTAGATCGAGTTCCGCAGCTCGGTCGCGGTGATGTCGTGGCGGATGGCCAGCGCGACGGTGTTGACGACCTCCTGCGCGTCGATGCTGAGCAGCGCCGCGCCGAGGATCAGGTCGGTGTCGGCGTCCACGACGAACTTCATCATCCCGCGCGTCTCCTCGACCGTGTAGGCCCGCGGCATGGCGACGATGTCGGCGACCTTTTCGCTCGCCACCTTGATGTTCAGGCCCCGCGCGCGGGCTTCGCGCTCGGTCAGGCCGACGGTCGCCAGCGGCGGGGTGGTGAAGAGCGTGTGCGGCACGGCGACCCGGTCGGCCGTGGTGCGCTTGCCCTCGCCGAGCAGCTGGTCCAGCACGATCCGGGCGTCGTCGAGGGCCACGTAGGTGAACTGCGGGCCGCCGTTGACGTCGCCGACGGCGTAGATGTGCGGCCGGCTCGTGCGCAGGTGCTCGTCGACCTCGACGGCGCCGTCCGGGGTGGTCCGGACGCCGGCCGCGTCGAGCCGCAGGCCGTCGGTGACCGGACGGCGGCCCGTGGCCGGCAGGAGCGCGCTCGCTTCGACGCTGTGCGTCTGCCCGTCTTTTTCGTAGCTGACCTTCGCGACGGCGCCGCTGTCTTCGACCTGGGTGATCTTCGCGCCGGTGATGATCCGGACGCCGTCGCCTTCGAGGATTTCCCGGACGGTGCCGGCGATGTCCTCGTCTTCGCGGGGCAGCAGCCGTTCCGCTCCTTCGAGGACGGTGACGTGCGTGCCGAAGTGCTGGTAGATCGACGCGAACTCGAGCCCGAGGTAGCCGCCGCCGACGACGATCAGGCGCTCCGGCAGCGTCGCCGCCTGCGTGAGCTCGGTGCTGCTGACCAGGTGCTTGCTGGTGGCCAGGCCCGGGATCGGCGCGATGACCGGCGCGGAGCCGGTGCTGAGGATGATCGTCGGCGCGGTGACCGTGATGAGGTCGTCGCCTTCGCCGACGGCGACGGTGTGCTGGTCGACGAACCGGGCGGTGCCGGTGATGACGGTCGCGGTGTCCTTCCCGTCGAGCGACGCGAAGTTGCCCGCGCGGAAAGCGCTGGTCAGCGCACGGACGCCGGCGATCGAGTGGGCGAAGAACTCCTGCGCGTCGTCTTCGACGCGGCGTCCGTTCGAGTAGTGGACGAGCATCTTGGTCGGCACGCAGCCGACGTTCGGGCAGGTGCCGCCGTACATGTTCGCGGACCGCTCGACGAGGACCACGCGCCGGCCGGCGTCGCTGAGCGCGTGTGCGGCGGTCTTCCCGCCCTTGCCGAAGCCGATGACCAGGACGTCCGCGGTGAGCTTTTCCATGCGGTCGAGTGTGCTTCGGCGAAGATGAGACGAACAGGCTTGTCAGTATCAGTTTTCTACCCGAAAGTATCACCGTGGACACTGTCAGCCGATTGCTTCGCATGGCCGACCTCGCGGCTTCGCTCGAGAAGCACTGCCTGCTCGGGGCGGGCACGCGCATGGACGTCGCCCGGTCCCGGGCGCTGAGGGTGCCGTTCCACGTGCTGCTCGAGGGGGAGTGCCGGCTGCACGTCGGCCGTCAGGTGTTCGAGCTGCGCCCCGGCGACGTCGTGCTGATCCCGAGCGGCGCCGGGCACCGGGTGGTCACGGCCGGGGCGGGCCGGCCGCGGGGCACCGTCGAGACCGTCGGCGAGGCATTCGCGACCCGGCACAGCGAGCGCGGCGGCGACCCGGTCATCGACTTGTTCTGCGGCCACTACGCGGTCAACGCGGGCGCGGGCGCGCTGCTGTTCCGGAGCCTGCCGGGCGCGATCCACGTGTCGTTCGGGCAGTCTCCCGAGACGGACGAAGTCCTGCGTGGGCTGAGTTTCCTGTTGCGGGGGGAAGCGCGCCGCGAGGGGCCCGGGACGGCGGCGATCCTGTCCGCGCTGAGCACGGTGCTGCTGGCGATGGTGCTGCGGACGGCCCGCGGCGCGGCCACGGCAGACGTGCTGTGGACGGCGGTGACCGACGAAGGGATCGCGGAGGCCGTTGCCAGCGTCCTGGACGACCCCGGGGCGGACTGGACGATCGAGCGGCTCAGCCGTCAGGTGGCGATGTCCCGCGCGACGTTCCTGCGACGGTTCGCCCGCGAGACGGGAACGACGGCGGGGGAGTTCGTCACCCGCGCCCGGATGATGGCGGCGGCCCACTTGCTGTCCACTTCCGAGGCGACGGTCGCCGTGGTGGCGGGCCGCGTCGGCTACCAGTCGGAGTCGGCGTTTTCCCGCGCGTTCCGGGCCGAACTGGGGACGACGCCCGCCCGATTCCGCCGTGACCAGCGGGTTTGATCTACTGTGCATCGCTTGCGCATCGGTTGTAGGGTAGGGGGAGCGGTTCAGCCTGCAGCCGTCGTGCCTCGATCCCCCGCAGCCCCCCACCCGGGCTGCCGTGGGCCCGGACCGGCGTCCGGCCTCACGGTGTTTTCGCCAAGGAGGCCTTCGCGATGCTCATCCCTGCCCCGCGCACCCGCCGATCCGCGACGTTCGAAGTGACCACGACATCCGAAGCGACGGTGGTGACCGCGACCGGCGACCTCGATCTGGCGGTCACCGGCCGTCTCGCCACGGTGCTGCAGGAGGAAATCCGGCTGGCCCCGCAGGCATTGGTGTTCGACGCATCAGCGGTGACGTTCTGCAGCGCGCGTGTGCTGACGATCCTGCTGGACGCGGCGACGTCCGCGGTGCCGTTCGCGGTCGCCGGCCGGTGCCGTCCGCTGCTGCGGCCGATCACCGTTCTCGGGCTGGATTCCTTGCTGCCGGTGCATTGGAGTGCCGAGGAGGCTTTGGCTTGGTTGAAGCTGGTGCCGTTGTTGTCTTAGGTTTGATCACCTGTTCGTGTGATGAACATGCGTTCGGGTGCCGGTAATCTTGGTTTGTGGACAGCGAAGCGGTGTGGCGGGCGGATGCGGTGGCTTTGGCCGACCGTATCTCCGCTCTGCTGACTGTTGTGCGGTCTGCGGAGGCGGAGATCGGTTCGCTGCTGGCGGAGATCGAGTCGCGCGGGGTTGTGGAGCTGTTCGGATATCGTTCCGTGGCGCGGCTTTTCGAGCATCTGGCTGATGTTCCCAAGGCTGCGGCTGAGGCTGTGGTGAAACGTGCCCGGGCTCTCACCTCCGGTCGCACTCTCGACGGCGTTCCCGCTGTCGCTCCTGCCACCGGTGTTGCTGCTTTGGCTGGCCGGTTGAGCACTCCGATGATCGACACGATCGTCGGGGTCATGACGCAAGTCCCACTCGAACACCGCGCCGACGCCGAGCAGCATCTGCTGTCCTTCGCCTCCGATGCTGGGCACAAGCAGGTCGCGGCGTTGGGTGCGCGGATCCTGGCGCACCTCGACCCCGACGGTGCCGAACCTGACACGACCGAACCGGCCATCCCTCGCCGCGAACTCTCGTTGCGGCGCAAAAGAACCGGGACCTGGGAGCTTCAGGGCCGGCTTGACGACGAGACCGGCACCCGGGCCAGTGCCCTGCTGGATTCTCTGGCGCAACGCCGTAGTAGTGAGGAAGGCGCGGACTTGCGTTCGCCGCAGGAACGTTACGGCGACGCCTTCTCCGACGCGATCGACTTGGCGTTGAGCTGTCCGGAGTTGCCGATGCAGGCCGGGGAGCGAGCGCACGTGATGGTCGCGGTGTCGTTGGAGGACTTGAAGTCCAGCCTCGGCCAAGCGATCCTCGGCGACACCGGTGCTTGCACCGGCCACGCAGTGCCCGGCGACACGGGAACCATGCCTGCGGCTGGCATCGGGCCAGCGATGCGCGGCGATGGAACCTTGCCCCGGGGTCGCGGCCCAGCGACGCTCGGCGGCAATAGGAGCATGTCCCAGGCTGGCAGCGGCGAAGCGATGCTCGGCGGCCGTAGGACTCCGGCCAAGGCCGGCCGCGCCACCCTCGGCGATCTTGGCAAGATTTCCGCGGCCGAGGCCCGGATCCATGCCTGTGACTGCATGCTCATCCCCGCCGTCCTGGGCGCTAAGAGCGAACCTCTCGACCTCGGCCGTCAACGCCGCCTGGTCCCGCCGGGAATCCGCCGCGCGCTCTACCTGCGCGACCGCGGCTGCGCCTTCCCTGGCTGCCACCGCCCGCCCCGGCACTGTCAGGGCCACCACATCCGGCACTGGGCTGATGGTGGCCCGACCGAGTTGGGCAACCTGGTCCTGATGTGCGCCCACCATCACCGGCTGCTGCACCGTTCCGGTTGGCAGGTCCGCATCGCCGCCGACGGGTTGCCCGAGTTCCTGCCACCGGTGTTCCTGGACAAACGCCGAAAACCCAGGCGCAACAACCTTCATCAACCCTTACCGTTCGCGGCCTGAACACGACAGGGGGAAGGCCCGCAGCCACCGGCTGCGGGCCTACACCCACGCCCGAGCAACCCGCCAACGTTGGCGGCAGCCGTTTCGCGGTTCAGCAGGCGTCCACACTCGACACTGGCGGCGGGTTCCGCCTAGCGGTTCATAGCCGTTGGCACCAGGCCTATCCGTATCTCAGAAGGCTGCCGACGCTACCGAACCTCGAACCCGGCACTGCTCACCGGACGAGGCACTGCGCCGATCTGGTGCTCGGCGGACAGCTTCCGAAAGCAACTCCGTCGACCTGGCACCAGCCGATTCGGTATCCACCCCCGCCACGACCGGCCGAGCAAGCGCGAGCCGATGAACAAAGCCCCCGAGCTAACCCTCCGAACACCCCACCCGAGCCCAAACCAGCTTCCCGTCGTCGTGACGGCTGACACCCCAGTCCAAGCAAAGCTGATCCACCAGCAACAACCCCCGCCCGCCCATGCTGTCCGGCGCTCGCAGCTTCGGCTCGCCTCCGCCGACGTCCGCTACCGCCACCGTCACCTCGCAAGGGTCGTGCGCGTGGTGGATCCGCAGCTGGCGGGGCCCTCCGCCGTGGACGTAAGCGTTCTCCAGCAGCTCGCAGACGATGATCAGCGTGTCGATCAGGTCCGTCTCGCGGATCGTGCCCAGTTTGGCCTCGGCCCAGCGGCGGGCCGCCGTCAGGCCGGGCCGGTCGGTGCCCGCCACGTCCAGCACCTGCCAGCCTGGCTGGTCGGCTCCGTTCCAGCTCACGCGCACCGTTCGACCTCCTGCCGCCGCGTTTTCCCCCGATTGCGGCACCCATCCCAAAGGGACTACCCGGAACTGCCGCTTTTACCCGCCGCGTTAGGGGGGCTTAGGGGTCGTTGCCCAGCTCGCGCGCTGGCTAGCTTGGCCGGAGGAGCCTCCGAGACCGAAGGGCGGTGGACGACATGGTCGCCCACGTGGACAACGCCGGGGAGAACTGGTTCCGCCGGTTCGCCGCGTCACCCGAGGCGAAAGCGCGGCTCGTCTGCCTTCCGCACGCCGGGGGGTCGGCACCCTTCTACTTCCCCGTCGCCAAGGCGCTCGCGCCGGCCGTCGAAGTGCTCGCCGTCCAGTACCCGGGGCGGCAGGACCGGCGGCACGAACCCTTCCTGACCAGCATCGATGCCATGGCCGACCGGGTCGCCGACCTCCTGCGGACGCACACCGACCGGCCGCTCGCCCTCTTCGGGCACAGCATGGGCGCCATGGTCGCCTACGAGACCGCCCGGCGGCTCGAGCGGGCCGGTCACGAAATCGCCGCCCTGTTCGTCTCCGGGCGGCGTGCTCCCTCGCGAGTCCGCGATGAAAGCGTGCACACCCGGACCGACGACGGCATCGTCGCCGAGCTGCGGCGGCTCAGTGGCACCGAGGCGGACCTGCTCGGCGACGACGACGTCGTCCGCATGATCCTGCCGGTCGTGCGCAACGACTACCGGGCCGTCGAGACCTACCGGTACACCCCCGGCGTCCCCCTGACCGCGCCGATCGTGGCCTTCACCGGCTCCGACGACCCGATGGCCACCATCGACGAGGTCGCCTCCTGGGCCGACCACACCGCCGGCGGCTTCGAGCTGGTCGAGCTGGCCGGCGGGCACTTCTTCCTCACCCGGCACCAAGGCGTGATCCTCCGGCGCCTCGCCGACGAGCTGGGAGGCGTCCGTGTCTGAGGCAGCGTTGTCCGAAGCGCCGGCCGCGTTCGCCAGCCGGCTCGGCGAACTGCGGGAGATCAAGGAGGCCGCGCGCCGCGGGCCCGACGACGCCGCGACGCAGCGCCAGCACGACCGCGGCAAGCTGACCGCGCACGAACGCATCGAGCTGCTCCTCGACCCGGGCTCGTTCACCGAGCTCGAAGCCCTGCGCCGGCACCGCGCGACCGGGTTCGGGCTCGAACAGCGCCGTCCGCACTCCGACGGCGTCGTCTGCGGCTGGGGCACCGTCGACGGCCGGACGGTCTTCGTCTACGCCCACGACTTCCGGATCTTCGGCGGCGCGCTCGGCGAAGCGCACGCGCAGAAGATCCACAAGGTGATGGACCTCGCCGAGGCCGCGGGCGCGCCGCTCGTTTCGCTCAACGACGGCGCCGGCGCCCGGATCCAGGAGGGCGTCACGGCGCTCGCCGGCTACGGCGGCATCTTCCGGCGCAACACCCGGTGCTCCGGGGTCATCCCGCAGATCTCCGTGATGCTCGGCCCGTGCGCGGGCGGCGCGGCGTACTCGCCCGCGCTGACCGACTTCGTGTTCATGGTCCGCGAGACCTCGCAGATGTTCATCACCGGACCCGACGTCGTGCAGGCGGTGACCGGCGAGGAGATCACCCAGAACGGCCTCGGCGGCGCCGACGTGCACGCCGAGACCTCCGGCGTCGCCGCGTTCGCCTACGACGACGAGGCGACCTGCCTGGCCGACGTCCGCTACCTGCTTTCCCTGCTGCCGGCCAACAACAACGAGGCACCGCCGCACGTGCCGGCCGACGACTCGCCGAGCCGCCGCACCGACCGGCTGCTCGACGTCGTGCCCACCGACCCGGCCCGCGCCTACGACATCTGCGACGTGATCGCGGAGATCGTCGACGACGGCGAGTTCCTGCAGGTGCACGCGGGCTGGGCGACCAACGTCGTGTGCGCGCTCGCCCGCCTGGACGGGCACGTCGTCGGGATCGTCGCGAACCAGCCCGCCGTCCTCGCCGGGGTGCTCGACATCGAGGCGAGCGAGAAGGCCGCCCGGTTCGTGCAGACCTGCGACGCCTTCAACATCCCGCTCGTGACGCTGGTGGACGTCCCCGGCTTCCTGCCCGGCGTCGACCAGGAACACGGCGGCATCATCCGCCACGGCGCGAAGCTGCTCTACGCCTACTGCAACGCCACCGTGCCGCGGGTGCAGGTGATCCTGCGCAAGGCCTACGGCGGCGCGTACATCGTGATGGACTCGCGGTCGATCGGCACCGACGTCTCGCTGGCGTGGCCGACGAACGAGATCGCCGTGATGGGGGCCGAGGGCGCCGCGAACGTCATCTTCCGCCGCGAGATCAAGGCGGCCGACGACCCGGAAGCCGTGCGGGCGCTGAAGATCAAGGAGTACCGCACCGAGCTGATGCACCCGTACTACGCGGCCGAACGCGGTCTCGTGGACGACGTGATCGAGCCGGGCGAGACGCGCGAGCTGCTGATCCGCTCGCTCGCGATGCTCCGCACCAAGCACGCCGACCTCCCGGCGCGCAAGCACGGGAACCCGCCGGTCTGATGGGCGAACCGGTGGTGCGGGTCCTGCGCGGCGCACCCGACGAGACCGAGCTGGCGGCGCTGATGGCGGTCCTGGCCGCCATCAGCGCCCAGCCGTCCGCGCCCGAACCGCCGAAGCCCGCGCGTCCTCGCCGCCGGCTCCGGTTCCGGCCGGCGACGAGCTGGCGCAGCTGAGCCTCGGTCAGGTGCGGACCGTCGTGCTGTCCAAATAGGTGAGCACCGCGCGGATGCGGCGGTTCTGGTCACGGCTGGCTTCGAGGCCGAGCTTCGCGAAGATGTTGCTGATGTGGTTCTCCACCGCGCCCTGGGTGACGACCAGGTTCTTCGCGATGGCCGCGTTCGACAGCCCCTGCGCCATCTCGCCGAGGACCTCCGTCTCGCGGGCGGTCAGGCCTTCGAGGGGGCTGCGGTTGCGCGACAGCATCTGCGCGACGACGTCGGGGTCGATCGCCGAACCGCCGCCGGCCACCCGGCGGACCGCTTCGAGGAAGTCGGCCACGTCGGCGACGCGCTCCTTCAGCAGGTAGCCGACGCCGGAGGTGCCTTCGGCGATCAGCTCGACCGCGTAGCTGCCCTCCACGTACTGCGAAACCACCAGCACCGGCAGGCCGGGAACCTCCTTGCGGGCCGCGATCGCGGCCCGGATGCCCTCGTCGGTGAACGTCGGGGGCATCCGGACGTCGGCGATGACGAGGTCCGGCTGGTGCTCCCGCACGGCGACCAGCAGGTCGTCGCCGTTGGACACCGCGGCCGCGGTCTCGATGCCGACGTCCGCGAGCAGGCTCTGCACGCCCGCCCGCAGCAGGACGGAGTCTTCGGCGATGACGACACGCATTTCGCTCTCCCGGGAGTTCACCAGCGGACGGGCAGGTCGGCGCGCACCACCGTGGGGCCGCCCACCGGGCTGACCACGGTGAGCACGCCGTCGATCGTGGCGGCGCGGTCGGCGAGCCCGGCCAGGCCGCCACCGGGGCGGACGGAGGCGCCGCCGTGACCGTTGTCGAGGATCTCGACGACCACGGTCTCGTCGTCGCGGGTCACGCGCACCGACGCGCGGTCGGCGCCGGCGTGCTTGGTGATGTTGGTCAGCGTCTCGCTGACGATGAAGTACGTCGTGGTCTCCACCGGTGCCGGCGGGCGCGGGTCGACGTTCACCTCGACGACGACCGGGATCGGCATCCGCGCGGTGAGCGACGACAGCGCCGCGTCGAGGCCGCGGTCCTGCAGCACCGGCGGGTAGATCCCGCGGGCGAGGTCGCGCAGCTCGGACACCGCGAGCTTGGCGTCCGCGTGCGCCGCGCCGATCAGCTCGCGGACGGCGACAGGGTCGTCCAGATCGAGTTTCAGCTGTGCCCGGCCCAGGCTCATCGCGACGGCCACCAGCCGCTGCTGCGCGCCGTCGTGCAGGTCGCGTTCGATGCGCCGGCGCTCGGCCTCGACGGCGTCGACGCCGCGGGCGCGCGAGTCGCTCAGCTGCCGGGTGCGGGCCTCCAGCTGCTGCGTCCGGTCCGGTCCCAGCATCGACGCCGTCAGCGCGGCGTGCATGGCCCCGATCCGCGGCGCGACGAAGATCCCGAACGGCGGCACGGCGACCGAGACGATCCCGGCCACGAACTCCACGATGCCCAGCGGGAAGGCGAGCAGCACGTAGTTCACCTCGCGCCAGGTGGCCTGGTCGACCAGCCGGACCTGCCACGTCTGCAGCAGCCCGGGCCCGTGTTCGCGCCGGCGCGGCGGCGGGACGTCGACGCCGAGCATGGTGTGGACCCAGCGGCGCTCGAAGGCGGCGAAGTTCTGGACCATCGAGGTGGCGGTGATGAGGATCGGGATGCCGACCCACAGCATGGTGGTGGCGATGCCGAGCAGCATGGTGACCAGCACGAGCACAAAGGCGGCGATCCGCATCGGCAGGCTCCCGATGAGGAACCCGATGGTGCGCACCACCTTCGGCCGCGCGCTCACCGGCAGCTTTTCGGGGGTTCGGGTGGCGGAGCCCCCGACCTGGGGCGGAGCCCCAGATGTTACTGCCATTGTGCGATCCGTTCCAGCTCCGGCACGAGGTCGTCCAACGTCGGCGTCGCCAGCATCTCGTCGCGGACCTCGAGCGCGCAGTCCCGGAAGGACGGTTCCTCGAGCAGCCGGAGGAGTCCACTTCGGACGGACTGCGGCGTGACGTCCTCGAGGTCGAGCACCAGGCCGTTGCCGCGCTTCTCCTGGGCGACGGCGGACACCCGCTCGCTCCAGGTGGTGCCGGGGATGACCAGCTGGGGGACGCCGTTGACGACCGCGTTGCCGATCGTCGCGCCGCCGCCCTGGTGGATGATGGCCGAGCAGCTCGCGAGGAGCTCGTTCATCGGCACGAAGTCCACCGCGCGCACGTTGTCCGGGATCTTCTTCACCGACGCCAGCTGCGCGGCGTTGAGCGTCGCGATCACCTCGACGTCGAGGTCCGCGAGACCGTCGAGCAGGTCGGCCACCGACGTCTCCTCGACGCCGAGCACCTGCCGGTTCGAGATGCCCAGGGTCAGCATCACGCGCCGCCGCTCGGGCTTTTCCAGCACCCACGAAGGAATCGCCATCGGCTTGTTCTGCGGGATGAACCGCGCCGGCACGTAGTCGACGTCGACGCCGTCGTAGCGCAGGTAGGACGGGTGGCAGTCGAGGGTCTTGACGCCGTGGCGCAGCGCCTCGTCGTACGACGCGCCGAACCGGCCCACGGCGGCGGACATCCACTCGACGAAGGGGTCCGGCGTCGTGTCCTCAGGGTGGCTCGCGCGCAGGTCCCGGTACTGCGCCGCGATCCGCGCGGTCTGGTCCGCCGCGTACATCATCCGCAGGTGCGGGACGCCGAGGGCGTGCGCGACGATCGGGGCGGCGTAGATCATCGGGTCCCACACGACCAGGTCCGGCTTCCAGCCCTTCGCGAACCGCACCAGCTCGTCGAGCAGCGAGTCCGGGGTGGTCCAGCGGAAGACCTCGACCCAGTGCTCGTAGACCGTGCGGACGTACTCCTCGGTGTAGCGCTCCGGCCGGCTTTCGGAGATGCGGAAGCCGCCCTGCATGGCGTTGTCGCCGTCCATCTGCAGCTGCCGGTGGCGGGCGATGTCGAGCTCCTCGCCGAACCACATCGCGTCGAGGCCGGTTTCGGCGAACGACGCCACCTCGCGCGGGTTGCACTGGCCGACGAAGCGCACCTCGTGCCCGGCCGCGGCGAGCGCCCAGCCCACCGGGGCCATGCTGTAGACGTGCGTCCTCGTCGGGAACACCATCATCATGACGCGCATCGACGCACTCTCCGAACTCGGGGGCGAAACACCGCTACAAGGGAAAAGGTAGTGCCGGCACGCCGCCAGGCCGACCCGGCAACGCGGCGGTAGGGGTCGCGAACCCCTGTTCCGGCGCGGATTCCTTCCCCGGCGCTGCGCCGTGCGCTAGGCAGGTCGAGCAGGGTTTGGACCGGCTTTAGACGCCCCTTAGGGGCTGGCTCCGGCGGGCTCGCGGCGACTAGACAGGAACGTGGGTCCGGCCGCGTGTGCCGGGTGCGAGGGAAACGAAGAGGTGATGAGCATGGCCGTGGCACCCATCGCGAAGGGCTGGGTTCCCTTCGGCGGGTACCGCACCTGGTACCGGGTCACCGGCACCGCCGGGGGCGAGCTGCCGGCCGTCGTCGTGGTGCACGGCGGGCCGGGGAGCACGCACGACTACCTGCTGAACCTCTGCTCGCTGGCCGAGCACGGGTTCCCGGTCGTGCACTACGACCAGCTGGGCAGCGGCGGTTCGACGCGGCTGCCGGGCAAGGGCGCGGACTTCTGGACGCCGGAACTGTTCGGCGACGAGCTGGACAACCTGGTCCAGCACCTGGGCATCGAGGACAACTACGTCCTCTTCGGACAGTCGTGGGGCGGGCTGGTCGTCGCGCGGCACGCCGCGCAGCGCCCGGACGGCCTGCGCGGGCTGGTGATCGCCGACTCGCCGGCGTCGTACCCGCTGTGGCGCCAGGAGATGGACGTGCTGCGCGCGCAGCTGCCGCCCGGCGTCGACGACCAGCTGCGGGCGCACGAAGCCGCGGGCACCACCGGCGCGCCGGAGTACTTCGAGCTGATGCGCGCGTTCTACGACCGGCACGTCTGCCGCGTGCTGCCGTGGCCGGCCGACTACCTGGCCTCGTTCATGGAGATGGCCGACGACAACACCGTCTACGCCACGATGAACGGGCCGAGCGAGTTCACCGTCACCGGCACGCTCAAGGACTACTCGGTGACCGAGTACCTCGACGACATCGAGGTGCCGACGCTGCTCGTCTCCGGCCGTCACGACGAAGCCACCCCCGTCACGATCCAGCCGTACTTCGACCGGATCCACGACGTGCGCTGGGAGATCTTCGAAGACTCCAGCCACGTCCCGCACCTCGAGGAACCTGAACGGTTCCGCGAAGTCCTCCTGGGTTTCCTCCAGGACATCCAGCCCACCGCACCCGCGAGCCGGGTCGCCGAACGAGAGGTCGCCAGCCATGGATGAGGCCACCCGGCCGGGGTCGGCGGTCGTCTTCCCCGGGATGAGCCCCTGTCGCTTCGCCGACTTCGGCAAGTTCCTCCTCATCAACCCCTTCGCCCGCAAGCTGATCTCGCAGGCGAACGACCGGCTCGGCTACTCGCTGGTCGACCGCTTCCGCGAGACCGAAGGCGACTACTCGGCCTACGCCCAGGTCGGGTTCATGCTCACCTGCGTCGCCCTGGCCCAGTGGGCCGAGGAGGAGCAGGGGATGAGCCCCGACTACTGCGCCGGTCCGAGCTTCGGCGAGAAGCCGGCCAGCGTGTATGCCGGTTCGCTCACCTTTCCGGACGCGGTGTGGATGACGGCGGAGCTCGCCCGCTGCCTCACCGAGTTCTTCGCGACCGAGTACACCGACGTCGTGACGCACTCGTTCGTCCGCACGCCGGAGGAGAAGCTCACCGATGCCCTGTCCCAGCTGGAGGGAAAGGGCGAGTGGTTCGACATCTCGTGCTACATCGACCACGACTTCTACATGGTCTCGCTGCGCGAGCGGAACCTCGACTGGCTGAAGCAGACGGTCCGGAGCATGGGCGGGCTCTCCCTCTACACGATGCGGCCGCCGTTGCACTCGCGGGCGTTCGGTGCGCTGCGCCGCAAGGCGGAGGACGAGGTGCTCGGCGGGCTGGACTTCCACGACCCGCTGCTGCCGATCGTCGCCGACCAGGACGGTGAGATCCTGCGCAGCGGCGAGCAGGTGCGCACGATGCTGCTCGACAGCATCGTCAAGCCGCTCCGCTGGCCGGACGTCGTCTCGACGCTGGCGGACAACGGCGTGGGCAAGCTCTGGATCGCGGGGCCGGACACGCTGTTCGGGCGCGTCCGCGTCACCACGAGCCGCTTCGAGGTGGTCACGGTGAACCCGCGCCTGGCCCTGCAGCCCCGCCGCCGGGGCGCAGGACCCTCGCGGGTCAGCTAGCGGGCTGCAGCCGGGCCAGCGTGCTCCACAGCCGGCCGGGGTTCTCGAACGTCTCCAGGTTCAGGGCGTCGTCCTCGAACCGCACGTTGTAGCTCTGCTCCAGCACGGAAAGCAGCTCCACGGTGGCGAGGGAGTCCAGCCCGTACTCCCGCAGCGGCGTCTCGGCGGTCAACGCCTCCTCGGCCGGCAGGAACGGGAGGTACGAGCGCAGCGTCTCGTCGAAAGTGCTGTCCCACATGGCTACTCCGGATCGCTAGGTTGGGATCTACCGAGAGGAAACCGACCGCCCGGTTCGGTTTTGGACTCTACCGCGCGTCACCGTCCCGGATCGACGCATCGGCACCCCTATTTCACGCGGAGGACTTCGATGAACACCGTGCTCACGGGCGGACCGCACACGCGGTTCCTGCGCGGCCTGGAGCTTTCCGGCGGCGGCGTGGCCGTCCACGTCGGCGACCAGGCTCTCACCTACGAACAGCTGCACGAGCTGGCCCTGCGGTGGGGCGGCGCGCTGGCCGAGCGCGGCGCGCGCACGGTAGGGGTGCTGGCGGGCAAGGGGGTCACCGCGTACGCGGGCATCCTGGCCGCGTTGTACGCCGGGGCAACGGTCGTGCCGCTGCGCCCGGACTTTCCGGCCGCGCGGACGGCCCAGATGGTCGAGGCCGCGGGCATCGACGTCGTCATCGCCGATGGGCAGGCCCCGGCGGGGGTGCCTGTTCTCGACCAGCGTGCCGGTCGGGCTCTCTCGGCGCCGCTCGCGCCGGCCGACACTTCGTACGTGCTGTTCACCTCGGGGTCGACCGGGCGGCCCAAGGGCGTCCGGATCGGGCGCGCGGCGCTCGACCACTACTTCGGCCTGCTCGACGCGCGGTACGACTTCGCCCCGGACGACGTCTTCTCGCAGACGTTCGACCTGAACTTCGACTGCGCGATGTTCGACCTGTTCTGCGCGTGGGGCGCGGGCGCGCCGGCGGTCGTGCTGCCGGGCGGGGCGTACCGGAACCTGCCGCGGTTCGCGGCCGAGCGCGGGCTGACCGTGTGGTTCTCCACGCCGAGCGCCATCGACCTCGTCCGCCGCACCGGCGGCCTGACGCCGGGCGCGCTGCCCGGGCTGCGGTGGAGCTTCTTCGCGGGGGAGGCGCTGACGGTGCGCGACACGGCAGACTGGCGCGCCGCGGCGTCGTCGTCGATCGTGGAGAACCTCTACGGGCCCACCGAACTGACGGTGACGGTCTCGGGGTACCGCTGGGATGACGTCGAGACGCCGCGGGTCGCGGTCAACGGTGTGGTGCCGATCGGTGAGGTGCACGCGGGGCACGACTACCTGCTCTTGGACGAAGACGCCGGCGAAGGCGAGCTGTGCATCGCCGGACCGCAGATGACGCCGGGCTACCTCGACCCGGCCGACGAGCAGGGCCGGTTCCTGGACCGCGACGGCCAGCGCTTCTACCGCACGGGCGACCGCGTCCGCCGTCTTCCCGACGGGCTGGCGTACCTCGGGCGGCTGGACTCCCAGGTGCAGGTGCTGGGCTGGCGCATCGAGCTGACGGAGGTCGAGCACGCCCTGCGCGACTGCGGCGTCCAGGACGCGGTGGCGCTGGGCGTCGCCGGGGACGCGGGCACCGAGCTGTTCGTGTTCTACACCGGCGGCGAGCGCCCGGTGCTGGAGCTGGTGCGCGCGTTGCGGGCGGTGTTGCCGGAGGGCGTGATCCCGCGGCACTACCGGCACGTCGAGGAGTTCCCGCTGAACTCCAACCGCAAGATCGACCGCAAGACCCTGGCCGCCCGCGCGGCCGACCTCCTGGCCCCGGCGCCCGCCTGAGCCGTACCCAGCCGGACGACACGCGTACCCAGGCGGACGACACGCGTACTCAGGCGGACGACACGGCCGCGGGCGAGTGTCGTCCGCTCAGGTACGCGTGTCGTCCGTGCGGGTGCGCGTGTCGTCCGTCCGGGCGGTGGGGGTTAGGGGCCGTTAGGGGTGGGGATCCGCAGCTCGGCGCGGCTAGCTTTTCGAAGGTCTCCAGGTGTGTCTTCCACGCCGGCCCGGTGATCCTTCGAGTCCATACGGAGTGGCAGTCGTGAACGATTCCTTGGTCCATTCTCTGCTCGACGCCGCGGTGGGCGACGCGGCCGGGGCGACGGCCGTCCGCGACCGCGCCGGTGCGTGGACCTACGCGGAGCTCGACGCGTGGAGCCACGCCGTCGCCGTGGTGCTCGCGCGCCGCGGGGTCGGGCACGGCGATCGCGTCGTCGTGCAGCTGCCCACCGATCGGGCGCTCGTCGCCCTCTTCTACGGCACTTCGCGGCGCGGGGCGGTGTTCGTGCCGATCAACCCGGCGATGAAGAAGTTCCACTTCGACTCCGTCGTGGCCAACGCCGAACCCGTCCTCGTGCTGACCCCCGAGGAGTTCGGTCCCTTGTGGACGGAAGTCGAGGAAGCTCGCGGTAGCAAAGCGGAACCCGTCGACATCCACGAAGACGACATCGCCGTCCTCGTCTACACCTCCGGCAGCACCGCCGCGCCGAAGGGCGTCATCGGCCCGCACCGGCAGGTCACCTTCGCCACCCGCGCGATCCAGGAAGTCCTCGGCTACCGCCGCGACGACGTCGTCTTCTGCCGGTTCCCGATGTCCTGGGACTACGGCCTCTACAAGGTCCTGATGTCCACAGTGGGCCGAAGCGAGATCGTGCTCGCCGACGCCGAGTCGGATCTTCGGCTGCTGCAGCGAATGCGGGAGGTCGGCGCCACCGTCGTGCCGATCGTGCCGTCGCTGGCCACCATGATCGCCACGCTCGCCGCGCGTGACACCGAACCGGCGGCACCGGTCCGGCTGTTCACCAACACCGGCGCCGCCCTGCCCGACGCCACCATCGCCCAGCTGCGCGCGGCCTTCCCGGAAGCCAAGGTCGTCCGCCAGTTCGGGCAGACCGAGTGCAAGCGGATCACGATCATGCCGCCCGGCGAGGACACCGAGCGCCCCGGTTCGTCCGGGCTGCCGCTGCCGGGCACCTCCGTGCTGATCCTCGCCGCCGACGGCAGCGAGCTGCCGGCCGGGGACATCGGTGAGATCGTCGCCGCCGGCCCGCACGTGATGCCCGGCTACTGGCGGGCCCCCGAGATCTCCGCCCGCGCGTTCCGCCGCGACGAGACCACCGGCGAGCTGCGCCTGCACACCGGCGACTACGGCCGCCTCGACGCCGACGGCTACCTCTACTTCGAGGGCCGCCGCGACGACATGTTCAAGCGCAAGGGAATCCGGATGTCCACTTTGGAGATCGAAGCCGCGGCGATGGACATCCCCGGCGTCCGCGCGGCCGGCGCGATCCCGCCGAGCGACACGCGGGACCTCGCCATCTGCGTCGAGACCGACCTGCCGCCCACGACGGTGCTGCGCGAGCTGGCCAAGCGGCTGGAACCGCAGAAGGTCCCGTCACTGTGCCACGTCGTCGAGGAGTTCCCGCTCACGGCGCACGGCAAGAACGCCACCAAGGAACTCGCGCTGCTCGTGGAAGGGGCCCGCCGATGAGCATCGACATCGCCGGTGAATACGGCACGCCCACTTACGTCTACGACCTCGACGTCGTCGCCGAGTCGCGTGACCAGCTGTTCGGCCTGCTGCCGGAAGGCTTCCACCTGTTCTACGCGCTGAAGTCCAACCCCCATCCCGAGATCGCCCGCGAGCTGCGTCGCGGCGGCTGCCGCGCGGAGATCAGCTCCACCGGCGAGCTGGCCAACGCGCTGCAGGCCGGGTTCGACCCGGCCGGGATCCTCTACACCGGACCCGGCAAGACGAACGACGAACTCGAGCACGCGATCGCGACCGGCGTCCGGCTGTTCTCCGTCGAGTCGCTGACCGACCTGCAGCACGTCGGAGCCGCGGCGGAGAAGCACGGCGTCACAGCGTCCGCGCTGCTGCGCGTGAACACCACCGCGAGCAGCGGCGGCACCGGTATCCGGATGATGGGCCGCCCGTCGCAGTTCGGCATCGACGCCGAGACGCTGCCCGAGATCATGCCCGCGCTGAAGGCGGTACCCGGCGCCCGGGTCGTCGGCGCGCACTTCTTCACCATGAGCAACGCCCAGGACGAGGACGCCCTGCTCGGCGAGTACGAGTTCGTGCTCACCTCGGCCGCGAAGCTGCGCGACGAGGTCGGGCTGCCCCTGGAGGTCCTGGACATCGGCGGCGGGTTCTCCTCGCCGTACGCGGTGCCCGGCCCGCGCACCGACTACCCGAAGCTGCGCTCGGGCCTCGAGACGCTGCTCGACCTGCACCTGCCCGAGTGGCGCGACGGCGGGATCGAGCTGGCCTGCGAGTCGGGCCGCTACCTGTCCGGCAGCTGCGGATCGCTGCTGGCCGGCGTGGTGAACGTCAAGGAAAGCCGCGGCAGTCGGTTCGTCGTGCTCGACGCCGGGATCAACGTCGTCGGCGGCCTGTCCGGGATCGGCCGGCTGCTCCCCGCGGCCGTCGGCATCGAGGAAACCGGCGACGCGACGGGCAGCCTCGTCGGTCCACTGTGTACTCCCGGCGACTCGCTCGCCAAGGCGGCGAAGCTGCCCGAGCTGGCTTCCGGCGACGTCGTGACCGTGCCCAACGTCGGCGCCTACGGCGTCACCGCGAGCCTCATCAGCTTCCTCGGGCGGCCGGCACCGACGGAGGTTGTGGTACGCGGCGACGAGGTCGTCTCGGTGTCGCGGTTGGACTACCAGCGCGTCTACGAGGTTTCGCCATGACGGAAGAACTGCACTCCTACGCGGGCGGGGTCGTCACCGAGCCGTCGCGGCGGACGGTGATCGTCAGCAGCATGGCCTCGGACTCCCACACCTGGAACCTGGTCTACCTCGAGCTGCTCGTCGGCGAGCTGGGCTTCGACGTCGTGAACCTCGGAGCCTGCGTGCCCGACGAGCTGCTGGAGTCGGAGTGCCTGAGCCGCCGCCCGGCGATGCTCGTGCTGAGCAGCGTCAACGGCCACGGCCACCAGGACGGCCTGCGCGTGATCCAGCGGCTGCGGACCTTCCCCGGGCTGCGCGCCATGCCGGTGGTGATCGGCGGCAAGCTCGGCGTCGGCGGGGCACTCAGCGCGGAGGAGACCGCGCAGCTGCTGCTCGCCGGGTTCGACGCGGTCTTCGACGACCAGCAGGGCGCGGCGTCGTTCCGCCGGTTCGCCGCGACGCTCTCGGCAGGCGCGACCCAGGTGGAGGCGTGAGTTTCGAGGAGTTCGTCGCGCGTCGCCACGCCGCGGGCGAGCTTGTCGTCCAGCCTCGCATGGGCTTCGCCGACCCCGCCGCCATGCGCGCCGGGCTGGCCGCGACCAGGTCGGCGGCCGCCGCGACCGTCGGCACCGTCACGCTCGACAGCTACACCCGCGTCTGCGACACCGCGTCCGTCGCGCACGCGCTGCGCAACGGGATCGCCCTCAACGGCTACCCGATCGTCAACCACCCGGCCGACGTCACGCGCGCGATGCTCGACGGCCTCGAAGGCCCGGAGTTCCCGGTGCAGGTGCGGCACGGTTCGGCGCGGCCCGCGGACATCTTCCGCGCCATGATCGCCGCCGGCCTGCACGCCACCGAGGGCGGCCCGGTCTCCTACTGCCTGCCCTACAGCCGCACGCCGCTCGACGAGTCCGTGCGCAACTGGGCGCACTGCTGCGACCTGCTCCTGGACGCCGAGCACCCGGCCGGGCGCCCGCACCTGGAGACGTTCGGCGGCTGCATGATGGGCCAGCTGTGCCCGCCGAGCGAGCTGGTCGCGCTGTCGGTGCTGGAGGCGTTGTTCTTCTACCGCAAGGGCGTGCGCAGCATTTCGGTCAGCTACGCGCAGCAGACGAACATGACGCAGGACCAGGAAGCCGTCTCCGCGTTGCGCCGGCTGTGCGCCGAGCTGCTGCCCGAGGCCACCTGGCACGTCGTGATCTACGCCTACATGGGCCTGTTCCCCCGGACGTCCGACGGCGCGCGGGGCCTGCTCGGGACGGCGGCCGAGCTGGCCGTGAGCACCGGGTCGGAACGGCTGATCGTCAAGACCACCGCCGAGGCGCACCGGATCCCGACGGTGGCCGAGAACGTGGCGGCGCTGGAGCACGCGGGCGCGGTGGCGCGGTCGGTCACCGGCCGGGCGACTGTGGAGCAGGACAACCAGGTCTACCGCGAGGCGTACGCGCTCGTCGACGCCGTGCTGAACAGCCACGCCGACCTCGGCCGCGCGATCGTGGTCGCGTTCAAGCGCGGCCTGCTCGACGTCCCGTACTGCCTGCACCCGGACAACGCCGGGCAGGCGCGCAGCTACCTCGACCCCGCGGGCCGACTCGGCTGGTCGGAGCTCGGGTCGCTGCCGCTGCGCCGCGTGGTGGAGAGCCACCACGCGGCCCGGATCACCTCGTCGACGCTGATGTCGGCGCTTTCCCACATCCAGAACGCCTACGACGCCGAGGCGCTGGAACAACCGATGAGAGCGATTGGGGGCGAGTCGTGACGAGTTCACGCCGGACAGTCCGTGCGTATCCGTTCGACATGCACGAGATCTCCGTTTCCGAGCAGTACCACGTCCTGCAGCGCGAAGAGCCGATGAGCCGGGTGCAGATGCCCTTCGGCGAACCGGCCTGGCTGGCGACGAAGTACGCCGACGTCAAGCTGGTGACGACCGACCCGCGGTTCAGCCGGGAGCTCGCGCAGGGCCTCGACCAGCCGCGGATGCGCCGTCAGCAGATGGGCGACGGCATCATGGGGATGGACCCGCCGGACCACTCCCGCCTGCGCCGCCTGGTCGGCAAGGCGTTCACCGCGCGTCGCCTGGAGCAGATGCGCGACGGCGTGAAGGACCTGGTCAACCGCCTGCTCGACGACATGCAGGCGCACGGGAACAGCGCCGACCTCGTCGAAGAGCTGGCACGGCCGTTGCCGGTCACCGTGATCTGCGACCTGCTCGGGGTGCCGCAGGAGGACCACAAGATCTTCCGCGAGTGGACCCAGGCGCTGGTCAGCGACGCCACGGCGAAGGGCGACGTGCTCGACGTCTACGGCGACCAGCTCGACAACTACGTCGCCGGGCTGGTGGCCCAGCGCCGCGAGGAGCCGACCGACGACCTGCTCGGCGCGCTGGTCTACGCCCGTGACGCCGGTGACAAGCTGACCGAGAACGAGCTGATCTCGATCGCCGGCGCCGGCCTGCTGACCGGTGGCGTGGAGACGGTGTCGACGGCGCTGCCCAGCTTCGTCTTCACGTTGCTCACGCAGCCCGAGCTGCTGGCCCAGCTGCGCGCGGACCCGGACCTGATGCCGACGGCGATCGAGGAACTCCTGCGGTACGTGCCGATCAACACCGCGGCGATGTTCGCGCGCTACGCCACCGAGGACATCCGCTTCGGCGACGTCGTGGTGCGCGCGGGGGACCCGGTGCTGCCCGCGCTGCACGCGGCCAACCGCGACCCGGAGGTGTTCGCCGACCCGGACCGCATCGACCTGACCCGCAAGCCGAACCCGCACGTGGCGTTCGGCCACGGCCCGCACCACTGCATCGGTGCGCAGCTGGCGCGGCTGGAGCTGCAGGAAGCGCTGAAGGCGATTCTCGCGCGGTTCCCGGACCTGCGGTTCGCGGACGGGCGCGAGGGCGTCAAGTGGGAGTACGGCGTGATCGTGCGCGGGCCTTCGCTGCTGCGCATCGCCTGGTGATTTCCCGCCCCTAGAAAGCTTTTCAGGGGATTCCGGCCGCGGTGCGCGCCGACCTACGATCGAAAAAGACGACCATGAGTGCTGGCTTGCTACAGCGGTGGAGTGCGGAATGCGTGAGTTTGAAACCGAATCGAATCGGGCGTCCGGGTTCGCGGAGCGGCTGACCGAACTGCCCTCCGGTGACCGCTCGGCATTCCTGGCCGACGTCGTCCACGACGCCACCCGGGCCGCGCTGCTGGCGGCGCGCCCGGACGTCCCGGCGGTGCTCGACCCCGAAAAGGCGTTCTCCGACCACGGGTTCGACTCGCTGGCCGCGGTCGAGCTGCACGCGCGGCTCACCGAGGCCACCGGGCTCGACCTGCCGGTCACCCTGGCCTTCGACCACCCGACGCCGGTCGCCGTCGCGCGCTTCCTGCACGCGGCGGTGTTCGGGGCCGAGGTCGTCCACAGTGGACTCGCGAACACGAGCGACCCGGACGAGCCGGTCGCGATCGTCGGCATCGGCTGCCGCTACCCGGGCGGGGCCGCCTCGCCCGAGGACCTCTGGCGGCTCGTCGCCGAAGAGGTGCACACCATCACCGGGTTCCCGACCGACCGCGGCTGGGACCTCGACGGCCTCTACGACCCGGACCCGGACCGCCCGGGCAGCAGCTACGTCACCTCCGGTGGCTTCCTGCCCGACGCGGGCGAGTTCGACGCGGGCTTCTTCGGCATCGCCCCGCGCGAGGCGTCCGCGATGGACCCGCAGCAGCGGCTCGTCCTCGAGACGGCGTGGGAAGCGCTCGAGCGCGCCAAGATCGACCCGACGACGCTGCGCGGCACGCCCGCCGGCGTCTTCATCGGCGCCGAGGCCCAGGAGTACGGCCCGCGCCTGCACGAGGCCCCCGACGGCCTCGACGGCTACATGCTCACCGGCAACGCGCCCAGCGTCGTCTCCGGTCGCGTCGCCTACGCGCTCGGCCTCGAAGGCCCGACGCTGACCGTCGACACCGCGTGCTCCGGCTCGCTCGTCGCACTGCACCTCGCCGTGCAGGCCCTGCGCCGCGGCGAAACCCCGCTCGCGCTCGCCGGCGGTGTCGCCGTCATGGGCGGGCCCGGCACGTTCACCGCCTTCAGCCGTCAGCGCGGCCTCGCCGAGGACGGCCGCTGCAAGGCCTTCGCCGCGGCCGCCGACGGCACCGGGTTCGCCGAGGGCGTCGGTGTCCTGGTGCTGGAACGGCTGTCCGACGCCGTCGCGAACGGGCACACCGTCCTCGCGATCGTCCGCGGCACGGCCATCAACTCCGACGGCGCGTCCAACGGCCTCACCGCCCCCAACGGCCCGTCGCAGCAGCGCGTGATCCACCGCGCCCTCGCCGACGCCCGCCTGGAAGCGTCCGAAGTGGACGCCGTCGAGGCGCACGGCACCGGCACCCGGCTCGGCGACCCGATCGAGGCGCAGGCGCTGCTCGCCACCTACGGCCAGAGCCGTGAGACGCCGCTGCTGCTCGGCTCGATCAAGTCCAACATCGGCCACACCCAGGCCGCGGCCGGCGTGGCCGGCGTCATCAAGATGGTCGAGGCGATCCGCCGCGGCCGGCTGCCGAAGACCCTGCACGTCGACGCGCCGACCCCGCACGTCGACTGGACCGCGGGCGACGTCGAGCTGCTGACCGAGGCCCGCGAGTGGCCCGCGGTCGAGCGTCCGCGCCGCGCGGGTGTCTCGTCGTTCGGCGTCAGCGGCACCAACGCGCACGTCATCATCGAGCAGGCGCCCGAGACCGCCGACGAGACCGTCGACACCCGGCCGCTGCCCGTCGTGCCGCTGCTCGTCTCGGCCCGCAGCGAGGAAGCCCTGCGGGCGCAGGCCGAAAAGCTCGTGTCCACAGTGGAGTCGGCGGACCTCACCGAGGTGGGCTTCTCGCTCGCCGGGACGCGGGCCGCGCACGACCACCGCGCCGTCGTCGTCGCCGAGAGCACCGAGGACGCCGTCCGCGGCCTGCGCGCGCTCGCCGCGGGGGAGCCGGACAGCGCGGTCGTCACCGGCGAACGCACGCCGGGCAAGCTCGCCATGCTGTTCACCGGCCAGGGCTCGCAGCGCCTCGCCATGGGCAAGGAGCTGTACCTGGCCCACCCCGTCTTCGCCGAGGTCTTCGACGAGGCCATCGACCACCTCGACGTCCAGATGGACCGCCCCCTGCGCGACGTCCTCTTCGGCGACGACGCCGAGGAGCTGAACGGCACCCAGTACGCGCAGTGCACGCTGTTCGCGATCGAGGTCGCGCTGGCGCGGCTGCTGGAGTCCTGGGGCGTCAAGCCGGCCGTCCTGCTCGGCCACTCGATCGGCGAGCTGGCCGCCGCGCACATCGCCGGTGTCTGGTCGCTGGAGGACGCCTGCCTGGTCGTCGCCGCACGCGGCCGGCTCATGCAGGCCCTGCCCGAGGGCGGGGCGATGGTCGCCATCGCCGCGACCGAGGACGAGGTCGGCCCGCTGCTCACCGACGGCGTGAGCATCGCCGCGATCAACGGACCCACGTCGGTCGTCGTCTCCGGCGAGCGCGCCGAGGTCGAGGCCGTCGCCGAGGTGTTCCGCCTGCAGGGCCGCAAGACGAGCGAGCTGCGCGTGTCGCACGCGTTCCACTCGCCGCTGATGGAGCCGATGCTCGCCGGGTTCCGGGAGGTCCTGGAGGTCGTCGACTACGCGCCGCCGTCGATCCCCCTCGTCTCGAACGTCACCGGCCGCCTGGCCACCGCCGAGGAGCTGTGCTCGCCCGGCTACTGGCTCTACCACGTGCGACGGCCGGTCCGGTTCGCCGACGGCGTCGCCGCGCTCGCCGCGGCCGGCGTCACCACCGCCCTCGAAGTCGGCCCGGACGCCGTCCTGGCGGCGATGGCGGCCACCGGCCCGCACGGCCGCGACATCGCCTTCGTGCCCGCGCAGCGCCGCGGCCACGCCGAGGTCCCGGCCCTCGCCGGCGCGCTCGGCCGGCTGCACACCCGGGGCGTCCCGGTCGACTGGACCGCGTTCTTCGGCCCGGCCAACGCCGTCGACCTGCCGACCTACGCCTTCCAGCGCAAGCACTTCTGGCTCACCGCGCGCGGCGCCACCGACTTCGGCCAGCTCGCCTCCGGCCACCCGCTGCTGGCCGCCGAGATCGGCCTGGCCGACCACGACGGCCTGGTCCTGACCGGCCGCATCGGCCTGCGATCGCACCCGTGGCTCGCCGACCACACCATCGCCGGCACGGCCCTCCTGCCCGGCACCGCGTTCGTCGAAATGGCCCTGCACGCCGCCGGGCGCGCGGGCTGCGACGTCGTCGACGAGCTGACCCTGCAGGCGCCGCTCGCCGTGCCCGAAGGCGCCGGCGCCGAGGTGCAGGCCGTGGTCGGCCCGGTCGAGGACGGCCGCCGCACCATCGAGTTCTACTCGCGGACCACCCACGACGTCGCCTGGACCCGCCACGCCGTCGGCGTGCTGGCCGAGGCTCCGGCCGCCGAGCCCGCGCCGATCACCGAGTGGCCCCCGTCCGGTGCCGAGGTCGTCGCCACGCACGAGCTGTACGAAGAACTGGCCGCGCACGGCTACGGCTACGGTCCGCTGTTCCAGGGCCTGCGCACGGCGTGGAAGCGCGATGATGTCGTGTACGCCGAGGTCGCCCTGCCGACCCGGGACGACTCCTTCGGCATCCACCCCGCGCTGCTCGACGCGGTCCTGCACGCCACCGACTTCGCTCCCGGCGAGGCCCGGGAGGCCGACGAGATCCGCCTGCCGTTCGCCTGGACCGGCGTGCGGCTGCACGCCTCCGGCGCGGCCGAGGTGCGCGTCCGGATCACCTCGCCCGCCACCGGCGGTGTCTCCCTCGAGGTCACCGACCCGGCGGGGACGCCGGTGCTGTCGGTCGAGTCGTTCCGCTCCCGCCCGGTCAGCGGCGCCGACCTGGGCCCGCGGGCCCAGGACCTGCTGCACACCGTCGAATGGACGCCAGTCGCGACGGCCGACGGGGACATCTCCGTCACCGAGGTCACCGACGTGGCCGAGCTGACCGAGGTGCCGGACACGATCGTTGTGCCGGTCGCCGCGAAGGGCCGCAGCATCCCGGCGGCGGCCAAGCAGGTCGCCCACCGCGTGCTGGCCGTCCTGCAGGAGTTCCTCGCCGACGACCGGTTCGCCGCGGCCAAGCTCGTGCTCCGGACTCCCGGCTCGCTCGCCGACTCCGTCGTGCGCGGGCTGGTGCGCTCGGCGCAGGCCGAGCAGCCGGGCCGGATCGTCCTGATCGAGGGCGACACCACCGCCGCGACCCTGGCCACCGCGCTCGCGTCCGGCGAGCCGGAGCTGCGCGTCGACGGTGACCGGGTGCTGGCCCCGCGGCTCGTCCGCCTGCACACCGACGCACCGGCCTGGCAGCCCGACGGCACCGTGCTGATCACCGGCGGCACCGGCGGCCTCGGCGCGCAGGTCGCGCGCCACCTCGTCACCACCCACGGCGTCCGGCACCTGGTGCTGCTCAGCCGCCGCGGAAGCGACGCCCCGGGCACCGCCGAGCTGGTCGCGGAGCTGGCGGAAACCGCGACGGTGCAGGTCATCGCCTGTGACGTCACCAAGAAGCGGTCGCTGTCGGCCGCGCTGAAGAAGATCGAGCAGCCGCTGACCGCGGTCGTCCACACCGCCGGTGTGCTCGACGACGCCCTGATCGGCTCGCTCACCGAAGAGCGCCTCGACACCGTCCTCGGCCCCAAGGTCGACGCCGCGTGGGCGCTGCACGAGCTGACTTCGGACCTGGCCGCGTTCGTCCTGTTCTCGTCCTCGGCCGGCCTGGTCGACGGCGTGGGCCAGGCCAACTACGCCGCGGGCAACACCTTCCTCGACGCGCTCGCCGAGCACCGCCGCGAGCAGGGTCTCCCCGCGACGTCTCTGGCCTGGGGCCTGTGGACCGACGACGGCGCCGCGCTCGGCATGAGCGCCGGACTGTCCGAAAAGGACCTGAGCCGGATCGGCCGGCTGGGCCTCGCCCCGCTGACCTCGGCCGAAAGCCTGGCCGCGCTGGACGCCGCGATCGCCTCGGACACGGCCACCGTCGTGCCCACCCGCGTCGACCGCGTCGCCCTCGGGGCCCGCGACGACATCCCGGCCCTGCTGCGCGGCCTGGCCCCGGCCGGACGCCGTCGGGTCGCCGCCGCGGCCGCCGGGGAGCTGACGCCGGAGCGGCAGTTCGCCGAGCGGTTCGTCTCCCTGTCCGAGGCCGACCGCGACCGCGCGGTGCTCGACCTGGTGCGCACCCACGTCGCGGCCGTGCTCGGCCACGACGGCCCGTCGGCGATCAGCCCGTCGCGTCCGTTCGGCGAGATCGGCTTCGACTCGCTCGCCGCGGTGGAACTGCGCAACATCCTCGACTCCGTCACCGGCCTGCGGCTGCCCGCGACGCTCGTCTTCGACCACCCGACCCCGCGGGCGCTGGCCGGGTACCTCGTGACGCGCATCGCCGGGCTGGCCCCGGTCAAGCCGATCGCGCCGGTGACCACGGCCGACCCCGAGGAGCCGATCGCCATCGTCGGCATCGCCTGCCGCTACCCCGGTGGCGTCGCGACGCCGGAGGACCTGTGGCGGCTCGTCTCGGGCGGCGAAGAAGCGCTGACGCCGTTCCCGGCCGACCGCGGCTGGAACGTCGACGCCCTCTACGACCCCGAGCCCGGCAAGCCCGGCCACTCCTACGTCAAGCACGGCGCGTTCCTGCACGACGCCGCCGAGTTCGACGCGGACTTCTTCGAGATCAGCCCGCGCGAGGCGGCCGCCATGGACCCGCAGCAGCGGCTGCTGCTGGAAGTGTCCTGGGAGGCGTTCGAGCGGGCCGGCATCGACCCGGTTTCGTTGCGCGGCAGCGCGACCGGTGTGTTCGCCGGCGTCATGTACCACGACTGGGGCACCCGCCTCGGCACCGTCTCCGACGACATCGCGGGCTACCTCGGCAACGGCAGCCTCGCCAGCGTCGTCTCCGGCCGCGTCTCGTACGCCCTCGGTCTGGAGGGCCCGACGGTCACCGTCGACACGGCGTGCTCGTCGTCGCTGGTCGCCCTGCACTGGGCGGTCCAGGCGCTGCGCCGCGGCGAGTGCACGCTCGCCCTCGCCGGTGGCGTCACCGTGATGTCCACTCCGGACACCTTCGTCGACTTCAGCCGCCAGCGCGGCCTGTCCGCCGACGGCCGCTGCCGCTCGTTCGCCGACGCGGCCGACGGCACCGGCTGGGGCGAGGGCGCGGGCATGCTGCTCGTCGAGCGGCTTTCGGACGCCAAGCGCAACGGCCACCCGGTCCTCGCGCTGCTCAAGGGCTCCGCGGTCAACCACGACGGCGCGTCCAACGGCCTCACCGCCCCGAACGGTCCCTCGCAGCAGCGCGTGATCACGAAGGCCCTGGTCGATGCTGGTTTGAAGCCGTCCGAAGTGGACGCCGTCGAAGGACACGGCACCGGCACCACGCTGGGCGACCCGATCGAGGCCCAGGCCCTGCTGGCCACCTACGGCCAGGACCGGGCCGAGGACCAGCCCCTGTGGCTCGGTTCGATCAAGTCGAACATCGGTCACACGCAGGCCGCGGCCGGCGTCGCGGGCATCATCAAGATGGTCATGGCGCTGCGCAACGAGCAGCTGCCGCAGACCCTGCACGTCGACCGTCCGTCCACTGTGGTCGACTGGGACACGGGCGCCGTTCGGCTCCTGACCGAGGCGCGCGACTGGTCGCCCAACGGCCACCCGCGCCGCGCGGCCGTCTCGTCGTTCGGCATCAGCGGCACCAACGCCCACGTCATCATCGAGCAGGCCCCGGCCGACGCCGAGATCACGCAGCCGGCCGAGCCGCAGCCCGAAGCCGTCGTCCCCGTCGCGCTCTCCGGCCGCACCCCGGCCGCCGTGCGCGGCCAGGCCGCCCGGCTGCGGGAGTACGTCGCCGACCACGCGGACGTCACCGTCGCCGAGCTGGCCCGGTCGCTGAACTCGACCCGGGCGGCCCTGGAGCAGCGGGCCGTGGTGATCGCCGGGACCCCGGCCGAGCTGGCCGACGGCCTGGACGCGCTGGCGACCGGCGAGCCCGGCACCGACGTCGTCACCGGCACCGCCGGCGAGGGCAAGCTGGCGTTCCTGTTCTCCGGTCAGGGCGCCCAGCGCGTCGGCATGGGCCAGGCACTGCACGCCACCTACCCGGTGTTCGCCGAAGCCTTCGACGCCGTCTGCGCCGCGATCGACCCGCTGCTCGACCTGCCGCTGCGCGACGTCGTCTTCGACACGACCGCGCTGGCGAACCGCGGCCTGCTCGACCAGACGCAGTACACGCAGACCGCGCTGTTCGCCGTCGAGGTCTCGCTGTTCCGGCTCGCCGAGGCGTGGGGGATCGTCCCCGACGCCTTGGCCGGGCACTCCATCGGTGAGCTGGCCGCGGCGCACGTCGCCGGGGTGCTCTCCCTCGAGGACGCGGCGAAGCTGGTCGCGGCTCGCGGACGCCTGATGGGTTCGCTGAGCGAGCCGCCGGGGGCGATGGTTTCCCTGGCCACGACCGAAGAGGCCGCGCGGGAGCTGCTGCGCGGGCACGAGGACGAGGTCAGCATCGCCGCCGTCAACGGCCCCGAGTCGATCGTCGTCTCCGGCGTCGCCGAGGTCGTCGCGCGGATCGAGCGGGCGGCCACGGTCGCCGACATCCGGACGCGCCGGCTGCGCGTGAGCCACGCGTTCCACTCGCCGCTGATGGCCCCGATGCTCGACGAGTTCCGCGAGATCGCCGCCGGGCTGACGTTCCACGCGCCGCAGATCCCGATCTTCTCCACGGTTTCGCCCGGCGCGGACCTGACTTCGCCGGAGTACTGGGTCACCCATGTCCGCGAAGCCGTGCGCTTCGGGGACGCGATCACGGCCCTGGAGGCCGACGGCGTCGAGACGTTCCTCGAGCTGGGCCCCGACAGCGTGCTCTCGGCGCTCGGCCCGCAGAGCGTGGCGAACCCGGACGCGGTCGCGTTCGTGCCCTTCGGCCGCCGCGACCGGGACGAGGTCCGCACCGCGCTGGCGGCGCTCGGCCGCCTGCAGACCCGGGGTGCCGCCCGGCTGGACCGCGTGCTCGGTGCCGGCCCGATCCGGCTCGACCTGCCGACGTACGCCTTCCAGCACAAGCGTTTCTGGCTCGACGCGACGCCGTCCGGCGACGTGACGGCGGTCGGCCAGCAGCCGCTGCCGCACCCGATGCTGGGCGCGGTCGTGCCGCTGTCCGGCTCGGACACGACCGTGCTCACCGGCCGCCTGTCGGCCGGGTCGGTGCCGTGGGTGGCGGACCACGTCGTCAAGGGCGCGATCCTGGTGCCCGGCACCGGGTTCGTCGAGCTGGCCATCGCGGCCGGCGACCAGGTCGGCCACTCGACGGTCGAAGAGCTGACGCTGCAGGCGCCGCTCGTCCTGCCGCCGGACGGCGCCGTCGCGCTCCAGGTCGTGGTCGGTCCCGCCGACGGCGACCGCCGCCCGGTCACCGTGTTCTCCCGCCCGATCGACGGCGAGGAGTGGACCCAGCACGCGCTCGGCACGCTGTCCGCGGCGCCGCGGCCCGAGCCCGCCGGGCTCACCGAATGGCCGCCGGCGGGCGCGAACCGCATCGAGGTCGAAGGCGCGTACGACCTGCTCAGCGAGCGTGGGTACGGCTACGGCCCGTCCTTCCAGGGGCTCACGGCCGCCTGGAAGCGGGGCAACGAAGTCTTCGCCGAGGTCGCGCTGCCGGAACCGGCGGCGTCGACGGCGAGCCTCTACGGCCTGCACCCGGCGTTGCTCGACATCGCGATGCACGCCGACCTCCTCGGCGACCCGGGCGGCGCGACGCTGCTGCCGTTCGTCTGGAACGGCGTCACGCTGCACGCCGCCGGCGCTTCGGTGCTGCGGGTGCGGATCGAGCGGCTGAACGGCGACGAGGTGTCGGCCATCGAGGTGGCCGACAGCGAGGGCCGCCCGGTCGCGACCATCGACTCGCTCGTCTCGCGACCGGTCCGCCGGGAGCTGACGGCGTCGGCCGCCGAGACCGACGGCTCGCTGCTGAAGATCGCCTGGCAGCCCGTTTCCGTGCCGCAGTCCGACGCCGCGGTGGTCGCCATCGGCCGCGGCCGCGTCGGGGTGGCCGCCACCTACGCCGGGTTCGCCGACCTTGTCGCGGCCATCGACCGCGGCGAGCCGGTGCCGGCCCTGATCACGGTGACCGTGCCCGGCGCCGAAGGGGATGTCCCGGCGGCGGCCCGCGAGAACACCGCGTGGCTGCTCGCCGAGCTGCAGGCCTGGCTGGCCGACGCCCGGTTCGGGATCACCAAGCTGGCTGTGGTCACGCAGGACGCGGTGCCCGCCGGTGAGTCCACTGTGGACGTAACGCAGGGGCTGCTGTGGGGCCTGGCCCGCGGGGCGCAGGCCGAGCACCCCGGGCGCGTGTTCGTCGTCGACGCCGATTCCGGCACGGCGGCCGCCTCGATCGCGGCGGTCATCGCCTCCGGGGAGCCGGAGGCCGCGATCCGCGAAGGCGCGGTGCTCGTGCCGCGGTACGTCAAGACCGAGTCCACCGGCGCTTCCCCCTGGGGAGCGGGCAGCGTGCTGATCACCGGGGGTACCGGCGGGCTCGGCAGCCTGCTGGCCCGCTACCTGGTGGCCGAGCACGGCGTCACCGACCTGGTGCTCACGAGCCGTCGCGGGCTCGGCGCGCCGGGGGCCCGGCAGCTGGTCGAAGACCTGAAGGACCTGGGGGCCCGGGTGCGGGTCGCCGCGTGCGACGTCACCGAGCGCGCCCAGGTCGAGAGCCTGCTCGGGGCGATCGAGAACCTGACCGCCGTGGTGCACGCGGCGGGCACGGCCGACAGCGGAGTCTTCGACTCGCTGACTCCCGAACGGCTCGACTCGGTCCTGCGGTCGAAGGTCGACGCCGCCTGGCACCTGCACGAGCTGACCCAGGACCTGGCCGCGTTCGTCCTGTTCTCGTCGGCCGGCGGGCAGGTGCTGCCGGCGGGCCAGGCGAACTACGCCGCGGCCAACGCGTTCCTCGACGGCCTCGCCGCGCACCGGCGGGCCGCGGGCCAGCCCGCGACGGCGCTGGCCTGGGGGCTGTGGGCCGAGAACACCGGCCTCGGCGGCGAGCTGGCCGAGGCGGACCTCGCCCGGATGGCGCGGCTCGGTCTCCCCGCGGTCACCGCGGAGCAGGGGCTCGCGCTGTTCGACGCGGCGACCGCCACCGAGGACGCCGTGATCGCCCCGCTGCGGGTCGACGTCGCGGCGCTGAGGGCCCGGACCGACGACCTGCCCGCGTTGCTGCGCGGGTTCGTCCCGCCGAAGGCCCGCCGGACCGCCAAGGCGGCGAAGGCGGCCGACAACGCGCTCGCCGCGGAGCTGGCCTCCTTGGCCGACAACGAGCGTGACCGCGTGCTGCTGGACATCGTCCGCACGCAGGTGGCCACCGTGCTCGGCTACGCGGACAAGTCCGAAGTGGACGGCACCCGCGCGTTCAAGGAGCTGGGCTTCGACTCGCTCGCCGCGGTCGAGCTGCGCAACCTGCTCGGCACCGCGACCGGCCTGACCCTGCCCGCGACGCTGATCTTCGACCACCCGACGGCCAAGGCGGTGGCGGACTTCGTCAAGGGCAAGCTGCTCGGCGCCGTCGCCAAGGTCCCGGCCACCACGACCCGGACCAACGCGTCGATGCAGGAGCCGATCGCGATCGTCGGCATGGCCTGCCGGTACCCCGGCGGCGTCCGGTCGCCGGAGGACCTCTGGCAGCTGCTGGTCGACGAGGTCGACGCCGTGTCGGAGTTCCCGACCAACCGCGGCTGGGACATCGACAGCATCTACGACCCCGAGCGCGGCAAGCGCGGCAAGACCTACGCTCGCGAAGGCGGCTTCCTCCACGAAGGCACCCTGTTCGACCCGGCGTTCTTCGGCATCGGCCCGCGCGAGGCGCTGGCCATGGACCCGCAGCAGCGGCTCCTGCTGGAGACGGCGTGGGAGGCCATCGAGCGGGCCGGCATCGACCCGACCGCGCTGCGCGGCAGCATGACCGGCGTCTTCACCGGCGCGATGTACGACGACTACGGCAGCCGCGTCCCCGGCGCGCCCCTCGACGTCGCCGCCTACATCCCCAACGGCAGCTCGGGCGCGGTCGTCTCCGGCCGCATCTCCTACCTGCTGGGGCTGGAAGGCCCGTGCATGACGGTCGACACCGCGTGCTCGTCTTCGCTGGTCACGCTGCACCTCGCGGTGCAGGCGCTGCGGGCGGGGGAGTGCGGGCTGGCCCTCGCCGGCGGCGTCACGCTGCTCTCGCAGCCGGACCTGTTCGTCGACTCCAGCCGCCAGGGCGTGCTTTCGCCCAACGGCCGGTCGAAGTCCTTCTCGGCGGCGTCCGACGGCGTCGGCTGGGCCGAGGGCGCGGGCCTGCTCCTGCTGGAGCGGCTGTCCGACGCCCAGCGCAACGGGCACGAGGTCCTCGCCGTGGTCCGTTCCAGCGCCGTCAACCAGGACGGCGCGTCCAACGGCCTCACCGCACCGAACGGGCCTTCGCAGGAACGCGTGATCCACGCGGCCCTCGCGGCGGGCGGGCTCACGCCGTCCGAAGTGGACGCCGTCGAAGCCCACGGTTCGGGCACGAAGCTGGGTGACCCGATCGAGGCGCAGGCGCTGCTGGCCACCTACGGCCAGGACCGTCCGGACGGGCGGCCGCTGTACCTGGGCTCGGTGAAGTCCAACATCGGCCACGCGCAGGCTTCCGGCGGTGCGGCGGGGGTCATCAAGGTCGTCCAGGCGATGCGGCACAACACGCTGCCGAAGTCGCTGCACATCGACGCGCCGTCGCCGGTCGTCGACTGGACCACGGGCGACATCGAGCTGCTGACCGAGGCCCGGCCGTGGCTGCCCAACGGGCGTCCGCGCCGCGCGGGTGTCTCATCGTTCGGCATCAGCGGGACCAACGCGCACATCATCATCGAAGAGGCGCCTCCGTCCACTGTGGAACGTCCGCGCCGGACGGCGCCGGTGTTGCCGTCGGTGCCGTTGCCGATCGCCGGGACCACGGCCGCGGCCCTCGCCGGCCAGGCCGCCCGGATGGCCGCGTGGATCCGGTCGAACCCCGAGCTGGACCTCACCGACGTCGGCTACTCGCTCGCCATCGGGCGGGCCGCGCTCGACCACCGCTCGGTGGTCCTGGCGGCGACCCGTGACGCCGCTTTGAAGGCGCTTGACGGCCTCGCCACCGGCGGGACCCCGGCGGGCACGGTGACCGGCACGACCAGCGCGGCCGACCTGACCGCGTTCCTGTTCACCGGCCAGGGCGCCCAGCAGCCGGGCATGGGCCGCGAGCTGTACGAGGCCTTCCCGGTCTTCGCCGGAGCCTTCGACGAAGCGTGCGGCCTGTTCGACACCGAGGTCCCGCTGAAGCAGGTCATCTGGGCCGAGAAGGGGTCCGAGGACGGCGAGCTGCTGAACAAGACCGCGTACACGCAGTGCGCGCTGTTCGCGATCGAGGTCGCGCTCTACCGCCTGGTCGAGTCGTGGGGCCTCACGCCGGACTACGTCGCCGGGCACTCGATCGGCGAGCTGGCCGCGGCGCACGTCGCCGGGGTGCTTTCCCTGGCCGACGCCTGTGCCCTGGTCGCCGCCCGCGGCCGGCTGATGCAGGCCCTGCCGGCCGGGGGCGCCATGGCGGCCATCGCGGCCACCGAGGACGAGGTGCGCGCCGCGCTCCCGGCCGACGTGGACGTCGCGGCGGTCAACGGCCCGCGTTCGGTGGTCGTCTCCGGGCCCGAGGCCGCGGTGAAGGCGGCGATGGCGGCCTTCAAGAACGCCGGACGGCGGACGAAGCAGCTGGTCGTCTCGCACGCCTTCCACTCCTCGCTGATGGAGCCGATGCTGGCCGACTTCGCCGTGGTGGCGGAGAAGCTGACGTACTCGGCGCCGGGCATCCCGGTCGTTTCGAACGTGACCGGCCGGATCGCCACCGCCGAGCAGCTCTGCTCGCCGGAGTACTGGGTGAACCACGTGCGGGAGGCCGTCCGGTTCGCCGACGGCGTCGGCACGCTGCTCGCCGCCGGGGTGACCCGGTTCGTCGAGCTGGGCCCGGACGCGGTGCTGACCGGCATGGCCCGCGAGTGCGACACCTCGGCCGCCGACCGGCCCGACCGCGTCGTGGGCGTGCCCGCGCTGCGCCGGGGCCGCGACGAGGTCCCGACGCTGTTCACCGCGCTGGCCACGCTGTACTCGCGGGGTGCGAAGCCCGACTGGGCCGCGGTGTTCGCCGGCCGCGGTGCGTCCACTGTGGACCTGCCGACCTACGCCTTCCAGAACAAGGAGTACTGGCTCAACGCGACGAAGCGGGCCGGCGACGTCGGCTCGCTCGGCGCCAAGGCCGCCGGGCACCCGCTGCTGGGCGCACTGGTGGAGCTGCCCGACGGCGGCGCGGTCCTCACCGGCCGGCTCGCCGTCGACCGGCAGACCTGGCTGGCCGACCACGTGGTGCTGGGCCGCACGATGCTGCCGGGCACCGCGTACGTCGAGTTGGCCCTGCACGCCGGCGACCAGGTCGGCTGCGACGTCTTGGAGGAGCTGACCCAGCAGGCCCCGCTGCTGCTGCCCGTGGAGGGCGGCGTCGACATCCGCGTCGTCGTCGGCGCTCCCGGCGCGGACGGCCGTCGTGACCTGTCGGTGCACTCCCGTACCGAAGACGTGTGGACGCAGCACGCGGCGGGCACCCTCGCCACGGGTGCGCGGCCGGCGGAGTTCGACCTCTCGGTGTGGCCGCCGGAGAACGCCGAAGCCGTCGACCTCACCGGCCTCTACGACGACCTGGCCGGGCTCGGCTTCGGCTACGGCCCGGTGTTCCGGAACTTGCGTGCGGTGTGGCTGCGTGACGGCGAAGTCTTCGCCGAGGTGGCGCTGCCCGAGGGCACCGATTCCAGGGAGTTCGGGCTGCACCCGGGTCTGCTGGACTCGGCGCTGGGTGCGACGGACTTCCTCGTCCCCGGCGGCCCGAAGGCGCTGACCGAGACGACGATCCCGTTCGCCTGGAACCAGGTCTCGCTGCACGCTTCCGGTGCCACGACGCTGCGGGTGCGGGTCCGCAAGGAAGGCACAGCAGGGAAGGACGCCTCGCTCGCGCTGGCCGACGCGACCGGTTCGCCGGTCGCCTGGATCGAGTCGCTGGTGACGCGGCCGGTGTCGGAGGGCCAGCTGGGCGCGAAGGTGCCCGACTCGCTCTACCGGATCGACTGGCAGCCCGCGGCCGGTGTCCGCCTGGTCAAGTCCCTCGAGGGCTGGGCCGTGCTCGGCGCCGACGACCTCGGCCTGGGCGTGCCGACGCACGACGAGCCGGTGGCGGCCGACGTGCTGGTCCTGCCGGTCGTGTCCGGCGCCGGGGACGTGCCGGCGCAGGTCCACGCGACCGTCCGGAAGACGTTGGCGCAGCTGCAGACCTGGCTCGGCGGTTCGTCCGACGGCAAGCTCCTGGTCGTCACGCGCAACGCCGTGGCGGACCGCCCGGACCTCGCGCAGGCACCGGTCTGGGGACTGGTGCGGGCCGCACAGGCGGAGAACCCCGGCCGGATTCAGATCGTCGACGTCGACGACCTGTCCCAGTCGATGCGGGCCCTGCCCGCGGTGGTTGCCTCCGGTGAGCCGGAAGCGACCGTCCGGGTCGGCGAGGTCCGGGTGCCGCGGCTGGCCAAGGTCACCACGGTCGGCGACCCGGTCGAGTGGGACGCCGACGGCACGGTGCTCATCACCGGCGGCGCCGGCCTGCTCGGCGGCCACCTGGCCCGGCACCTCGTGGCTCGCGGCGCCCGGAAGCTGGTCCTGACCAGCCGCCGGGGCCTGGACGCGCCGGGTGCTCGTGAGCTGGTCGACGAGCTGGGCGCTTCGGTGACCGTCGCGGCCTGCGACGTCACGAACCGGGACGAGCTGGCGACGCTGATCGGGTCGCTGCCCGACCTCACCGCCGTGGTCCACGCGGCCGGGCAGATGGACAGCGCGGTGCTGAGCGCACTCACTCCGGCTCAGGTCGAGAACGTCCTGCGGCCCAAGGTGGACGCGGCCTGGCACCTGCACGAGCTGACCGCGTCGCTGGACCTCAAGGCGTTCGTCCTCTACTCCTCGGCGGGCGGCCTGCTGCTCGCCGCCGGGCAGGCGAACTACGCCGCGGGCAACGTCTTCCTGGACGCGCTGGCCGAGCACCGCGCGGCGCTGGGCCTCCCGGCGACGGCGCTGGCCTGGGGTCCGTGGGAAGGCAGCGGCGACGCGGTCGACCTGACGCACATCGCCCGGTCCGGGGTCGCGGAGCTGACCGTCGCCGACGGTCTCGCGCTCTTCGACGCCGCGCTCGCGGCCGGCGAACCGGCCCTGGTGCCGGTCAAGCTCGCTGACCTGCGTGAGGCCGACCGGATCGCGCCGCTCCTGCGCGGCCTGGTCACGGCCACTCCGCGACGCGCCGCGGCGGCAGCGGGCAGTGTGACGGCGGCACCCGAAGCCGGGTTCGCCGAGAAGCTGACCGGGATGTCGGCCGACGAGCGGGAAGCGGCGCTGCTGCAGCTGGTCTGCGAGCACGCGGCGGCCGTCCTCGGCTACGACGACGCGTCGGCGGTCGGCGTCGAGAAGGGCTTCACGGACCTGGGCATCGACTCGCTGGCCGCGCTGGAACTGCGCAACCGGCTCGGGGCGGCCTGCGGGCTGCGCCTGCCGGCGACGCTGATCTTCGACTACCCGAGCCCGCTGCCGCTGACCCGCTTCCTGCTCGGCGAGCTGCTGCCCGAACTGGGCGAGCCGGTCGAAGAGGTCGCCGAGGCCAACGGAACCGACGAAGTGGCCGCGATCGCCGGGATGGACCTGGCCGACCTGGTCAAGTCCGCGATGGCGGGCACCCAGACCGATGGAGGGGACTCCCAGTGACTCAGGCGCCGTCCACCGAGCAGATCGTCGCCGCGCTGCGTCAGTCCATGATGGACAACGAGCGGCTCAAGGCGGACAACCAGAAGCTCACCGCGGCGATGAGCGAGCCGATCGCCATCATCGGGATGGGCTGCCGGTACCCCGGCGGCGTCACCACGCCGTCGGAGCTCTGGGACCTCGTCGCGGGCGGCACCGACGCCATCGGCGAGTTCCCGGAGGACCGCGGCTGGGACACTGCGTCGATCTACGACCCCGCGGGCCGGCCCGGGACGACGTACTCGAAGGAGGGCGGCTTCCTCCTCGAAGCCGCCGACTTCGAGCCGGAGTTCTTCGGGATCTCGCCACGCGAAGCCAAGACGCTCGACCCGCAGCAGCGGATCGTGCTGGAGACGGCGTGGGAGGCCGTGGAGCGCGCCGGGATCGTGCCGTCGACGTTGCGCGGCAGCAAGACCGGCGTCTTCGCGGGCGTGATGTACCACGACTACGGCGCCGGGAGCAGCGACGGCAGTCTCATCTCCGGCCGCATCTCCTACACCCTCGGCCTCGAAGGCCCGTCGGTGTCGGTGGACACGGCGTGCTCGTCGTCGCTGGTCGCCCTGCACTGGGCGGCGCAGGCGCTGCGCCGCGGCGAGTGTTCGCTGGCGCTGGCCGGCGGCGTGACCGTGATGGTGACGCCGGACATGTTCGTCTACTTCAGCGAGCAGCAGGGCCTCGCCCCGGACGGCCGCTGCAAGGCGTTCGGCAGCGGCGCCGACGGCGTCGGCTGCTCTGAAGGCGCTGGGATGCTGCTGCTGGAGAAGCTGTCCGACGCACGGCGCAACGGTCACCACGTGCTGGCCGTGCTGCGCGGCAGCGCGGTGAACTCCGACGGCGCGTCCAGTGGCATCACCGTGCCGAACGGGCCCGCGCAGCAGCGGGTGATCCGCGCGGCGCTGGCCGACGGCGGGCTCGAACTGTCCGATGTGGACGCCGTCGAAGCGCACGGCACCGGCACCAAGCTGGGTGACCCGATCGAGGCGCAGGCGCTGATCTCGACCTACGGCAAGGCGGCGACGCCCGAGCGGCCGCTGCACGTCGGGTCGTTCAAGTCGAACGTCGGCCACACGCAGGCAGCCGCCGGCGTCGGCGGCGTCATCAAGATGGTGGAGGCGCTGCGGCGCGGGGTTCTCCCGCGCACGCTGCACGCCGAGGAGCCGTCACCGCACGTCGAGTGGACGGACACGGTCTCGCTGCTCAGCGCGGAACTGCCGTGGCCGGAGACCGGGCGGCCGCGCCGCGCCGGGGTGTCGTCGTTCGGCATCAGCGGGACCAACGCGCACGTGATCGTGGAGCAAGGCGACCCGGTGGCTCTTTCGTCGTCGGACGAAGGGCCGGTGACCTGGCTGCTGTCCGCCAACGACCCGGACGCCCTGCGGGCCCAGGCCGGCAAGCTCGCCTCTTCCGTCGGCGACGCGTCCACTGTGGACGTCGGATACTCGCTGGTCACCACCCGCACGCTCGCCGAGCACCGCGCCGGGGTCGTGGCCGCCGACCGGGCGGGTGCTCTGCGCGCCCTCACCGAGTACGCGGCCGGACGTCCGGCGGGGGTCGTCGAGGGCGTGGCCGGGCCGGGGCGCACGGCGTTCCTGTTCACCGGCCAGGGCGCGCAGCGGGCCGGGATGGGCCTGGAGCTGGCGGCCGCGTTCCCGGCGTTCTCCGAGGTCTTCGACCTGGTGGCCGCCGAACTGGACAAGCACCTGGACGTTCCCCTCAAGACCGTGCTCGGCTCCGACGACACCGGGTACACGCAACCCGCGTTGTTCGCCGTCGAGGTCGCGGTGTTCCGCCTGCTGGAGTCGTGGGGCGTCCAGCCCGACTACCTGCTCGGGCACTCGATCGGCGAGCTGGCCGCGGCGCACGTCGCCGGGGTGCTCTCGCTCGAGGACGCGTGCACGCTGGTGACCGCCCGGGCGCGATTGATGCAGGCTTTGCCGACGGGCGGTGCGATGGTCGCCGTGGCGGCGACCGAAGCCGACGTCCTGCCGCTGCTGACCGAGGGCGTGTCGATCGCCGCGGTCAACGGGCCGTCGTCGGTGGTGCTCTCCGGCGACGAGGACGCGGTGCTCGCCGTGGCTTCGAACTTCTCGAAGACGACGCGGCTGAAGGTGTCGCACGCGTTCCACTCGGCGCTGATGGAGCCGATGCTGGCCGACTTCGCCTTCATCGCCCGGAACCTGACCTATCGCACGCCGGAGATCCCGATCGTCTCGACGGTTTCGCCGGACGCCGACCTGACCTCGCCGGAGTACTGGGTGAGCCAGGTGCGCGACGCCGTCCGGTTCGCCGACGGGATCCGCACGCTGCTCGACGCCGGCGTCACGACGTTCGTCGAAGTCGGCCCGTCGGCGGTGCTCACCGCGATGGGCCAGACGTGCCTGGGTGCGGACGACTCGGCGACGTTCGTCCCGGTGCTGCGCAAGGACCGGCCCGAAGCCGAGTCGGCGGCCACCGCGGTCGCGTCGCTCTTCGTGACCGGGTCCACTGTGGACTTCTCGGCGTTCTACGCCGGTGGCTCGGTGGTGGAGCTGCCGACGTACGCCTTCCAGCGCAAGCGTTACTGGCTGGAGAACCCGACCGGCGCCCGCGTCCGCGGCGTCGCCGAGATCGGGCAGCGCGACGCGGAGCACCCGCTGCTGGGTGCCGTCGTCGTCGCGGCCGACTCGGGCGGGGCCGTGCTGACCGGCCGGCTTTCGGCGCGGACGCAGCCGTGGCTCGCCGACCACGTCGTGCAGGGCTCGCTGGTTTTCCCCGGGACGGCGTTCGTCGAGCTGGCGGTCCGCGCGGGCGACGAGGTCGGCTGCGGGCGGCTCGACGAGCTGACCCTGGCCGCGCCGCTGATCCTGCCGCCGGACGGGGCGGTCCGGCTGCAGGTCGTCGTCGGTGCTCTCGAAGCAGAGCAGCGCTCTCTTGGCATCTTCTCGCAGGCCGAGGACGCCTCGGAGTGGGTCCAGCACGGTTCCGGCCGGTTGTCTGTTTCGGCTGGTATTCCGGCTGTGCTGACCGAGTGGCCGCCCGCGGGGGCGACCGAGATCGACGTGACCTCCCGCTACGACGACCTCGCCGCGCAGGGCTTCGACTACGGGCCGGTGTTCGCCGGGCTGCGCCGGGTCTGGCAGGACGGCGACACGCTGGCCGCCGAAGTCGCGCTGCCGGAGGACGCGGACGCCTCGGCGTTCGGCCTGCACCCGGCGCTGCTCGACGCCGCGCTGCACACGATCGGCCTGGCCGGGCCGACGGAGGACAAGCCGGTGCTGCCGTTCGCGTGGTCGGGCGTGTCGCTGCACGCCGCCGGGGCGGCCGAACTGCGGGTCCTGATCTCTTCGGACGTCGAGAACACCGTGTCGCTGAGCGCGACGGACGCCACCGGCGCGCCGGTGCTCAGCGTCGAATCGCTGTCGCTGCGGCCGATCGCGGCCGACGCGTTCCGTGCCACGCGCTCGGCAGTGGACGACTCGCTCTTCCGCGTCGAGTGGCAGCCGTTCGCGGGTGACGCCGTCTCGGGTGTCTCGTCCGCGGTGCTCGGCGCCGGGTTCGGACTGCCGGGGGAGTCCTATGTGGACCTTCCCGCACTGGTTGCCGCCGGGGTGGCGCCGGATGTCGTGTTCGCGCCGTTCGAAGCGCCCGTCTCGGCTTCGCCGGTCGCGGCCCGCGAGGCGACGCATCGGTTGCTGGCCCTGGCCCAGGCTTGGGTCGCCGAGGAGACTTTGGCGTCGTCCCGGCTGGTCGTGGTCGCGTCCAGGACGATCGGGACGCGTCCCGAGGAGGGCGTCGACGATCTGACGCACGCCGCGCTGTGGGGCGTGATCCGGACGGCGCAGCTGGAGTATCCGGACCGGTTCATGGTCGTGGACGTCGACGGTGGTGACCTGCCCCTCGACGCGGTGCTCGGGGCGATGTACGCCGACGAGCCGGGTGTCGCGGTGCGGGACGGCTCGGTGCTGGTGCACCGGCTGGCGAAGTTCGTGCCCACGTCGGAACCGGTCCGCCTCGATCCTGACGGAACCGTGCTGGTCACGGGCGGTACCGGCGTGCTGGGGCAGCTGATCGCGCGGCACCTGGTGACCGAGCACGGTGTCAAGAACCTGCTGCTCACGAGCCGTCGCGGTGCTTCGGCGCCGGGAGCCTCGGAGCTGGTTTCGTCGCTGACCGAGCTGGGGGCCACGGTCTCTCTGGAAGCCTGTGATCTCGCCGATCGCGACGCGGTGGCCGGGCTGCTCACGGGTGTCGACTTGTCGGCGGTCGTGCACACGGCGGGCGTCGTCGACGACGGCGTGCTGCTCGCGCTGACGCCGGAGCGGATGGACGCGGTGCTGCGGCCGAAGGTCGACGCGGCGTGGAACCTGCACGCGCTGACCGCGTCGCTGGACATCCCGTTCGTCCTGTACTCGTCCGCGGGCGGCACGCTCGGCGCGGCGGGCCAGGCGAACTACTCGGCGGCGAACGTCTTCCTGGACGCGCTGGCCCACCACCGCGCGGCCACCGGACGGCACGCGGTGTCGCTGGCGTGGGGGCTGTGGTCCGAGGGCGGCATGTCGGGCGAGCTGGCCGACACCGACCTGATCCGGATGGCCCGCTCGGGCGTGCTGGGCTTGTCGTTCGCGGACGGGCTTTCGCTGTTCGACGCGACGTTCGGGACCGAGCAGCCGTCGCTGGTGCCGGTCCGGCTGGACATGTCCGGGGTGCGTGCCGACGCGCACAGCGTCCCGGCGATGCTGAGGGGCCTGGTCCGCGGCGGTGTCCGTCGCCGGGCCGAGGTGGTCGACGACTCGTGGGCCCGGGTGGTGGCGTTGCCGGTGGCGGAGCGCGGACGTGCGTTGCTGGACCTGGTGTGCGGCACGGCGGCGGTGGTACTGGGCCACGAGCGCCGGGACGCGATCGACCCGCGCAAGGGCTTCATCGAGCTGGGTTTCGACTCCCTGACGGCGATCGAGCTGCGCAACCGCCTGGAATCCCTGACGGGGCAACGCCTCCCGGCCACGCTGATCTTCGACCACCCGTCGGCCGGCGCGCTGGCTGCCTTCCTCGGCGACGGGCTGGCCGAACCGCCGTCCGCGGTGGAAGTCCGGCTGAGCGACCTGGAGACCGAGCTGCGCGCGCTGGACTCCGCCGGGCGGGCGTCGGTCGTGGGCCGCCTCCGCGAGCTGGTGGCGACGTTCTCCCCGGCCGACCGGGAACTCGAGGAGGCCGGCGCGGACGAGCTGTTCGCGATGCTGGACGAGGAACTGGAGTCGCAGGGCTGAGTCTCCCGGCCGCCTCCCCCGGCCGGGATCAGGGACCGCTTCCGCCAACGGCGTCGGAGGCGGTCCCTTTCGTTGTGCGTGCCGTGCCGGTCACCGGAACCGGAAGGTCCGTGAAGACAGCAAAAAGGCGGTGTACGGCGACCCGAGCCGTGCACCGCCTCTTCCAGCCCGTCACACCTCGGCGAGCAGCCCCAGGGAGCACAGGGAACCCGCCAGCAGCATCATGTCGTACCGCGTCTCCTCGACGTCGGTCTCCCACAGCGCCGCCAGCACCGCGCTGGCGCGGTCCACGTCTCCGTTGTGCTGCTTCAGGGCGATCCACATCGCCGCCGCCACGGGCTCGCACTCGACCTGGCGGCTCGTGTTGCGGCAGCTCAGCCGGAGGTGGCCGTTGGGGAGCATCCGCTGGGTGACGCCGGGAACGGTCTGGATCGCCATCATGACTACCTCCGAGGGGCGGGTCGTTTTCTCGATGTACCAAGTTTCGCGGACCGGGCCCTCCCGGACCATGGGGTCCGCACCTGAACTCCGCCTGGGGTTTCCTCACCCCACCCCCTAGGGGATCCAGTCACCCAGCCGGGCCTTGACACTGGCCAGGACGCCCGCCAGCTGCGCGTTCAGGTAGAAGTGCCCACCGGGGAACACCTCCACGACGCACTCGCCGGTCGTGTGGGCGCGCCAGGCGTCCGCCTCGGCGATCTCCGTCACCGGGTCGTCGTCGCCCACCAGCACGTGGATCGGGCACTCCAGCTCACGTCCCGGGCGGTGCCGGTACGTCTCCACCGCCGTGTAGTCGCCGCGGATCGCCGGCAGCACCATGCGCAGCAGCTCGTCGTCGCCCAGCACGGCGCTGTCGGTGCCGCTGAGCTCGCGGATGGCCGCGATCAGGCCGTCGTCGTCGCGCTGGTGGACGTACTCGATCCGCTGGGCGGACGGCGCCCGGCAGGCGGACGCGAACAGGCCCAGGGGCCGCGCGCCCCGCGCTTCGAGACGGCGGGCGACCTCGTAGCCGAGCGTCGCGCCCATGCTGTGGCCGAAGAGCGCCACGGGCCGGTCGAACCACGGGCCGAGGTCGTCGGCGATCGCGTCGGCCATGGCGTCGACGTCGTCGTAACAGGCTTCGCCGAGGCGGTCCTGACGGCCGGGGTACTGGACGGCGACGATGTCGGCGTCCAGCCCGGCTCCGGCGGCCGCGCGCGAGAACGGGAAGTACGCCGTCGCGGACCCACCCGCGTGCGGCAGGCAGACCAGCCGCACGGCGGCGTCGTCGGCCACGTGGAAGCGCCGGATCCACCGGCTCGTTCTTTCGTTCAGGGCTGTCACAGTTTCCGAAGTGTTCGGGGCTTTCCCCGCTCTGGCAACCCCTACCGAAACTGTGTGCGATTCACTCCGTTGGGTGACTTTAGGTTGCGGTTGGCCCTGCTTAGGCGCCTGCTGCGAACGTCGTAGGGGCAGGAAGACAACCGCCTGCTTCGAGGAGCTTGCGATGGGCGCGATCTGGGGGCAGAACCGCCGCGAAAATCCGCAGGGGGCCTTGGCTTTTCTCGAGGACCTGTTGATCGAATGCGACGCCGGCACAGGAGAAACGGTGCTGGTCGGTGGGGGACCGGCCAGCGGGAAGACACACTTGCAGCACCAGGTGGTGGTGCGGGCCAAGGAGCTGGGCATCGTCACGCTCGCCGCGGCCGGTGCCGCCGACGAGCGTGACGTGGACGGTGGCGTGATCGACCAGCTGCTGGCGAGCCCGCTGCTGCCGCCGTCACTGACCGGCCACCCGGCCGGCGGGGACGGTGGCGACACGGATGAACGGATCGCCGCGCTGTGCAGCGCGATCCACCGGCTGGCCCGCGAACGCGCGGTGCTGGTGGCGGTCGACGACCTCCACCACGTGGACGAGACCTCGGCGCGGCTCCTGCTGCGCCTGCAGCGACGGGCGCCGTCCGCGGCGTTGCTGCTGGTCCTCAACCACACCGACGGGTCGTACGCCGATTCGCCGTTCACCTCGCTGCCGCACCGGCACGTCGAGCTGACGCCGCTGTCGGTCCAGGCCATCGCGGAACTGGTGGAAGGGGACGGGCTGCCGGAGCGGATCCACGAGCTGAGCGCCGGGAACCCGCTGCTGGTCCGGGCGCTCGTCGACGCCCACCGCGGCAGCGCGGACACCGGCTCGGCGTACTCCGAGGCCGTCCAGCGGCTGCTGCACCGCTACGGCTCGCCGCTGCGCGAGGTCGCGACCGCGATCGCGGTGCTGGACAGCGACGTCACCACCGAGGCCGTCGCGATCGTCGCCGGGGTCGACCCGCTGGAGGCCGAGACGTCCACCGGGCGGCTCGCCGAGGCGGGCCTGGTCGCGGGCTTCCGGTTCCGGCCGCCGGCCGCCGCCGCGGTGGTGTGCGGGCTGCGCGGGCCGGAGAAGGTCCGGCTGCACGTCCGGGCCGCCGAGGTCAAGCACGCCCGCGGGCTGAGCCCCGCCGAAGTCGCCCGGCACCTCGTCGCGGCCGGAGAGGCCGAGGCCGACTGGGCGCTGCCGGTGCTGGTCGCGGCGGCGGAGCAGGTGATGCTCGGCGACGACATCGACTTCGCCACCCGCTGCCTCAAGCTCGCCGCGTCGGTCTCGACGGCGCGCTGGGAGCAGCAGACGATCTCCCAGCTGCTCGCCAAGATCACCTGGCGCGTCAACCCGGCGGCCGCCGCGCCGCACCTGAGATCGCTGCGCGAGGCGGGTTCGCTGGACTCCTCCGACCGGCTCGGGCTCGCCCGGCAGTCGCTGTGGCTCGGCGACCGGGACACCTTCGAGCGCTCGTTCGCCGCGCTCGAGCACGACGTCGAACCGCTCGACCCGCGGACCTCGGCCGAGCTCGTCCTCGCCGGCTACTGGCACTACGGCGTCTCGACGACGACGGCCGAGCCCGGCGATCCCTGGCTGCACACCGCCAGCTCGCTGGCCGCGATGTGGCGCACCGGAGGCACCGAGACGACGTCGGCGTGCGCGGAACGGATCCTGCAGAACTGCCGGCTTTCCGACACCTCGCTGGAGGCGCTGGCGACGGCGATCCTCGCGCTGGCCCACGACGACAAGGCCGACCGCGCCGAAGGCTGGTGCACCTCGCTCAGCGAGGAAGCCGAATACCGGGGCGCGATCACGTGGAAGGCGATGCTCGACGCGATCGGCGCGAGCCTGCGGCTGCGGCGGGGCGACGTCCCCGGCGCCGTCGACCTCGGGACCCGGGCGCTGGGCATGCTGGACGCGCCGAACTGGGGCGTCGCGATCAGCTACCCGCTGGCCACGCTGCTGATCGCGCACACCGCGGCCGGGGCGTTCAAGGACGCGGCGGCGATCCTGCGGCACCCGCTGCCGGACGCGGCGTGGGGAACCCTGGGCGGCGTCCGGTACCTGCGGGCCCGCGGGCACTTCCACCTGGCGACCAACCGCGGCCTCGCGGCCGTGAGCGACCTGCAGCAGTGCCGCCGGATCCTGCACGAGCAGGACCTGGAGCTGCCGGCGGTCCTGCCGTGGCAGGCCGACCTCGCGGAGGCGAACCTCGGGCTGGGCAACACGGCCATCGCCGTCGAGCTGGCCCGGCAGTCACTGGCCGGCCCGGTCGACGCGTACTCGCGCGGGTCCGCGCTGCGGGTGCTGGCCCTGGCCGGCGACGCGGCGGCCCGCCCGGGGCTGCTGAACCAGGCGGCGGAGGCGTTCAAGGCGTCCGGCGACCGGCTGGAGCTGGCGAAGACGATGCGCACGATCAACCACCTGAGCCAGCGCGCGGAGCGAGCGGGGAGCCTGGTGAAAGCGGTGCACGTGCCGCGCCAGGGCCGGTCCCGGCCGACGGTTCCCCGCCCGGTGGCGCGCCCCGAGCCGGCGTCGCCGTCGGCGTCCGTGCTGAGCGAGGCGGAGCTGCGGGTGGCCGAGCTGGCCGTGGAGGGCCGGACGAACCGGCAGATCGCGGAGACGCTGTACATCACGGTGAGCACGGTGGAGCAGCACCTGACCCGGGTGTACCGCAAGCTGGGCGTGGCTGGCCGGGCCGCGCTGGCCGGCGAGTTCGCCGACGCCGAGGGCGGACAGTGAACGTGCTGCTGACCGAGGCCGAGCTGCGGGTCGCCGAGCTGGCCGCGGACGCGACGGGCATCGAGGCGATCGCGGAGGCACTGGGGCTGCGGCCGGCGGAGGCAGCCGGGATCTTGGAGACGGTGTACCGCAAGCTGGGTGCGGCGACCAGTGCCGTCCCGAAAAGCCGAGAGGGGCACCTTCACGGCTCTTAGGCCATGAAGATGCCCCTCACGGGCACCGCAACCGGGGTCAGGAACCGCGCTGGTCCGCCACCACCGCGGCGATGATGTCGTCCAGCGTGCGGGTCGGGGAGAACCCGATCTGCCCCAACGCCTTCTCGCAGTTCGGGATCCGGCGCTGCATGTCCTCGTACCCGTCGCCGTACGCCTCCTCGTACGGCACCTTCGCGATCGTGCTCGCCGAGCCGGTCGCCGAGATCACGCGCTCGGCGAGCTGGGCGATCGTCGTCTGCTCGGTGCTGCCGAGGTTGAACACGTTGCTGTACGCGGATTCGTCGGACAGCAGCGCCACCAGCGCCGGGACGACGTCGTGGACGTGGCAGAAGCAGCGCGTCTGCTGGCCGTCGCCGAAGACCGTGATCGGTTCGCCGGCCAGCGCCTGCTTCACGAACCGGGGGATGACCATGCCGTAGCGGCCGGTCTGGCGCGGCCCGACCGTGTTGAACGGGCGGACGATCACCGTGCGCAGGCCGTGCTCGACCGCGTACAGGTACGCGAACGTCTCGTCCAGCGCCTTGGCCTCGGCGTAGGACCAGCGGTTCTTCAGCGGCGAGCCGATGATCCGGTCGGCGTCCTCGGTGAGGCCGTCGGCGGTGTTCTTGCCGTAGATCTCGCTGGTGGACGCGACCAGGATCGGCACGTCGTGCTGCAGCGCCGCGTCCAGCATGGTCTCGGTGCCGTGCAGGTTGGTGCGCAGGCTTTCCATCGTCTTGTCGAGGATGGTGAAGACTCCGACGGCGGCCGCGAGGTGGAAGATCGCGTCGATGCCGGCCATGCACGCCTCGACCGCCGAAGGGTCGGTCACCGAGCCGCGCACGAAGCGGAAGCCGTGGTGGTCGCGCACGCCGGCGAGGTTGTCGAGCGTGCCGGTGCTGAGGTTGTCGAGCGCGACGACCTCGTGGCCGCGCTCCAGGAGGTGCTCGGTCAGGTGGGAGCCGATGAAGCCGGCGCCGCCGGTGATGAGGTAACGCACGTCGGGTGTCCTCTCAGTTCGCGAACAGCGAAGGGTCGAAGCGGTAGGTGGCGTCGATGACGAGCGGGCACTCGCCGAGCCAGTCGTACCCGTGGCCGGGCTGGATGGTGTGGATCAGCGCGACGTCCCAGTCTTCACCGTCCGGCTCCGCGACGTTGTCCAGCTGGCCGCCGGTGACGCGGATGGTCGACACGAGCGGGTCGTGGTAGCCGACCTTCGCGCCCTTCGCCGCCAGCAGGTCGATGATGTCCAAAGCGGACGACGACCGGACGTCCTGGACGCCGGGCTTGTACGTCACGCCGACGACCAGCACGCGCGTGCCGGCCAGGCCCTTCCCGTTGCGGGACAGGGTGTTGCCGATGCGCTCGACGACCTGCTTGGGACGTTCGGCGATGGCGTGCATGGCCTGCGTGACGAGCGGCGCGTTGTGCTGCGTCGCGCGCAGCTGCCAGAGCAGGTAGTGCGGGTCGCAGGGGATGCAGTGCCCGCCGACGCCCGGGCCGGGGTGGAAGGCCATGAAGCCGTACGGCTTGCTCGCCGCGGCGTCGATCACCTCGATCGGGTCGATCGAGAAGCCGTCGCTGATCTCCGCGAACTCGTTGGCCAGCGCGATGTTCACCGCGCGGAAGGTGTTCTCGTACAGCTTGGTCAGCTCGGCGACCTCGGCGGAGCTGACGCAGTGCACCGCCGGGGTCAGCAGGTTGACGACGCGCTGCGCCATCGCGGTGCACGCCGGCGTCACGCCGCCCAGGACACGCGGGGTCTCCTGCTGCGTGTGCGTGACGTTGCCGGGGTCGATGCGCTCGGGGCTGGACGCGACGAAGATGTCGCGGCCGATCTTGAAACCCTTGGCGACCAATGGTTTCACCAGCAACCGGCCGGCGGTGCCGACGTAGCTGGTGGAGGTGAGGATCAGCGTCTGGCCGACCCGGGCGTGCGCGATCAACGCCGCGCAGGCGCTCTCGAGCGGGCCGAGGTCGGGCATCAGGTACTCGTCCAGCCCGGTCGGCACGCACACCAGCACCGCGTCGGCCTCGGCCATCCGCGCCAGGTCGGCGGTGAGCTGGAAGTCCTCCTGATGCACGGCTTTCTCCAGCCGGCGGTGGTCGGCCTCGATCAGGTCGACCTCGCCGGAGCGGATCGCGTCGAGGCGGTTCTGCGAAAGGTCGATGCCGATGATCCCGACACCGCTCTCGTGCAGGCCCAGGGCGGTCGGCAGGCCGACGTACCCCATCCCGATCACCGCGACGGAGGTCAGTTCGTTCAGTTCGGCCAGGATTTCGTGTTCGGCGACAGTACTCGTCATTGTGGTTCACCCGTCTCTTGCACGGTGGAAGGGGTCAGTACACGACCCGGACGATTTCGAAAGCTTCGGCGAGCTCGGTGGAGATCTGCGAGCCGCGGTATTCGGCCAGGGCGCGCACGCCCCGCTCGCTGCGCGGGTGGGGCCACGGCTCGAGTTCCTTGCCGTACGCGCGCAGCGCTTCGACCTTGCGCTCGATGTGCGTCTCCTCGAGGCGCTGCCAGCAGTTGGGGCGGAAGGTGACCGGCAGCCCGGACGCCTCGCCGACGTCGGTGGCGGAACGGATCTCGAACGTCCGCACCTCCTGCACGCTGCCCTTGCCCGGCCGGCCCGCGACCCGGGCGGCCCGGCTGACCAGCGCGTGGTCGGTGCTCAGGTCGCACATGCTGGTGGTGAGGATCGTGTCGGGCTCGAAGTCCCGGACCTCGTTCTCCACCGTCCGGTTCAGCGCGAGGTGGCTGACGGTGTCGAGGCGGTTGTCCCCGAACTCGTGGATGCGCACGCGTTCGATGCCGAGCGTCTTCGCGGCCAGCTCGATCGCGGCGGTGCGGTTGACGACCCCGGCCCCGTTCGCCGAGCGCGAGCCGTCGTCGTTGGTGAGGATGCAGAGCGAGATCGTCACGCCCTCGTCGGCGAGCCGGGCGATGGTGCCGCCCGCGCCGAGGGTCTCGTCGTCGCCGTGCGCTCCCACGACCAGCAGCTTGCTTATTTTCCTGTGCATAGCGGATCCCCAGTCTCGGTGCTGATGGAAGTGCCGTCGCACGGCATCACGAGCAGCGGAAGTGTCTTCGCAGAAATCTGACATCCGCCGGTCGCGACCGACAACCCCTAAAGACCGTCTAAAGCGGACCTTGGCGGGGCAGCGGACGCCCGGCTTAGGGGCGCGATCGCCGTGTCATCCGGGGCCATTAGGGGTGGGTGCGCCCGCGGTGCGCTCGTATCGTCAGCCGTATTGCTGTGGGGGTGCGCGATCCCCCTTTCCAGCGCAGGCGACGTGGAAGGAAAGAGGACTCGTGGGCAACTCCGAAGACAAGCTGGTCGGTGCGCTCCGTGCCTCCCTCAAGGAGAGCGAACGGCTGCGCGAGAAGAACCGGCGGCTCACCGAAGCCGCGCGGGAACCGATCGCGATCATCGGCATGGCCTGCCGGTTCCCGGGCGGCGCCACGACCCCGGAAGAGCTCTGGCGGATCCTCGACGGCGGCGTCGACGCCATCGGCGAGTTCCCGGCGAACCGCGGCTGGGACCTGGACCGCCTCTACGACCCGACCGGGGAGCGCGCGGGTTCGAGCTACGTCCGCGAAGGCGGTTTCCTCCACGACGCCCTCGACTTCGACGCCGACCTCTTCGGCATCAGCCCGCGCGAAGCGCTGCTGATGGACCCGCAGCAACGGCTCCTGCTGGAAACCTCCTGGGAGGCCTTCGAACGCGCGGGCATCGCGCCGCATTCGGTGAAGGGCAGCCCGACCGGCGTCTTCGCCGGCACGATGTACCACAACTACCAGGGCAGCTACGGCTCGTCCGGCGTCATCTCCGGCCGGCTCGCCTACACCTTCGGTCTGGAAGGGCCGGCCGTCACCATCGACACGGCGTGCTCGTCGTCGCTCGTCGCGCTGCACATGGCGGTGCAGGCCCTGCGCTCCGGCGAGTGCTCGCTCGCCCTCGCGGGTGGCGTTTCGGTGATGTCGACGCCGCGCACCTTCGTCGAGTTCAGCCTCGACGGCACGCTCGCCCGCAGCGCCCGCTGCCGTGCCTTCGCCGACTCCGCCGACGGCACCGGCTGGTCCGAGGGCTGCGGGATGCTGCTGGTGGAAAAGCTTTCCGACGCCCGCCGCAACGGCCACCCGGTCCTCGCCATCGTGCGCGGGACCGCGATCAACCAGGACGGCGCGTCCAACGGCATGACCGCGCCCAACGGTCCCGCCCAGCAGCGCGTGATCCGCCAGGCCCTCGCCAACGCCCGCGTCGGCGCCGACGAGGTCGACGTCGTCGAAGCGCACGGCACCGCCACCAAGCTCGGCGACCCGATCGAGGCGGGCGCGCTGCTCGCGACCTACGGCCAGGAGCGGACTTCGCCGCTGTGGCTGGGTTCGGTCAAGTCCAACCTCGGCCACACGCAGGCCGCGTCCGGCGTCGCCGGCGTGCTGAAGATCGTGCTGGCGTTGAACAACGAGGTGCTGCCGCAGACGCTGCACGTCGACCAGCCGACCCGGCAGGTCGACTGGAGTGCCGGGCAGGTCGAGCTGCTCACCGAGCGACGGCCGTGGGAACGCAACGGCCACCCGCGCCGCGGCGCCGTTTCGTGCTTCGGCCTGAGCGGCACCAATGCCCACGTCATCCTCGAAGAAGCCCCGGACCCCGAAGACGCCGAAGAGACGCCGCGCGACGACGCCGCGATCCCGTTCGTCCTGTCCGGACGGACGCCGCAGGCGCTGCGCGCGCAGGCCGCGCGGCTGCTGACGGCCCTCGACGAGAACCCCGCCGAACTGCTCGACGTCGCCCGCACGCTGGCCGCCGGGCGCACGCACCTCGACCACCGCGCCGCTTTCGTGGCCTGCGACCGTGACGAACTGCTCGCCGCCCTGCGCGGGTTCGCGGACGGCGAGCCGGGCGCGCTGACCGGCGTCGCCCGCGGGGAGACGACCACCGCGTTCCTGTTCTCCGGTCAGGGTTCCCAGCGTCCCGGTATGGGCCGCGAGCTGGCGAAGTACCCGGTGTTCGCGCAGGCGTACGCCGAGACCTGCGCCGAGCTGGACCAGCACCTCGACCGCCCGATCCGCGAAGTGATCGACACCGACGCGGACGCCCTGTCCCAGACCGGGAACACCCAAGCCGCCCTGTTCGCCTTCGAGGTCGCGCTGTTCCGGCTCGTCGCGTCGTGGGGCCTGGTGCCGGACGCCGTCTGCGGTCACTCCATCGGCGAGCTCGCCGCGGCCCACTGCGCCGGCGTGCTTTCCCTCGCCGACGCGGCGAAGCTCGTCGCCGCGCGCGGACGGCTGATGCAGGCCCTGCCCACCGGCGGCGCGATGGTCGCCGTCGAAGGGACTCCCGAAGAGGTCGCCGCCTACGATCCACAAGGGACGGTCGACGTCGCCGCCGTCAACGGCCCGCGATCCGTCGTCATCTCCGGCGACGAAGCCGCGGTCATCGCGATCGGCGACAAGTTCGTCGACGCCGGCCGCCGGACGACGCGCCTGAAGGTCTCGCACGCGTTCCACTCGCGGCTGATGGACCCGATGCTCGCCGAATTCCGTGCGGTGGCGAAGAGTCTCACGTACGCGCAGCCCGAGCTGACCGTCATTTCGAGCGTCACCGGCGGCGAGGTTTCCGCCGAGCTGACCGACCCGGAGTACTGGGTGCGCAACGTCCGGCAGCCGGTCCGGTTCGCCGACGCCGTCCGCGCGCTGGCCGCCGAGGGCGTCAACCGGTTCCTGGAGCTGGGCCCGGACGCGCCGCTGACCGCCGCCGTCCCGCAGTCCGCCGACACCGCGGTCGCCGTCGCGGCGCAGCGCCGGGACGTCCCCGAGGACGTCGCCCTGACCACCGCGCTCGCGCACCTGCACGTCCGTGGCGTCGTCCCGGACTGGGCCGCGCACTTCGCCTCCCGCGGCGCGGGCCGGGCGGACCTGCCGACCTACGCCTTCCAGAACCAGCGGTACTGGCTGGAGGTCTCGTCCGAGTCCGGCGACCTCGCCTCGATCGGTCTCGACCCGGTCGACCACCCCCTGCTCGGCGCGGCCACGCTGCTGGCCGACGCCGACGGCCTGGTGCTGTCCGGCCGGATCTCCGCCACCACCCACCCGTGGCTCGACGACCACGTCGTCGGCGGCGCGATCCTGCTGCCCGGCACGGCGTTCGTCGAGCTGGCCGTCCGCGCGGGCGACGAGGCCGGCTGCGGCCGCGTCCGCGACCTGACCCTGCACGCCCCGCTGGTGCTGCCCGCGAAGGGCGCCGCGCGGATCCAGGTCCGGATCGGCAAGCCCGCCGCCGACGGGTCACGCCCGATCAGCGTCCACTCGCGACCGGACGACCTGGCCGTGACCGCCGGCTGGACCCGGCACGCCGACGGCACCCTCGCTCCCGCCACGGCCGGGACCACGTTCGACCTGAGCGCGTGGCCGCCCGCCGGTGCCGAGGTCGTCGACCTCGACGGCATGTACGACCTGCTGGCCGAGGCCGGCATGGCGTACGGCCCGGTCTTCCAGGGCCTGCGCGCGGCCTGGCGGGCCGGCGACGACATCTTCGCCGAAGTCGCCCTGCCCGAGCAGGACCGCCTCGGCGCGGAAGCGTTCGGCCTGCACCCCGCGGTCTTCGACGCGTCCCTGCACGCCGTCGGCCTGAGCAGCGCCGCCGGCGAGGGCACGACCCTGCCGTACTCCTGGTCCGACGTCGAGCTGCTGGCCGCGGGCGCGGCTTCGCTGCGGGTGCACGTCCGCCCGACCGGCGACCAGACGGTCGAGCTGCGCCTGGCCGATTCGGCCGGGGCGCCGGTCGCCCGCGTCGGGCAGCTGGGGCTGCGCCGGATCAGCGAGGAACAGCTCGCCGCGGCCCGCGCCAAGCCGGGCGGCACCGACTCCCTCTACCGCGTCGACTGGGTTCCCACGACGCTGCCGGAATCGTCCGAAGTGGACTTCTCGGTGTACGAGGTCAAGCCGGGAACGACCGCCGCCGCGGCGAAGAAGGCCGTCCACAGTGCACTGCTGGAGATCCGGGAAGCCGACGGACGCCTGCTCGTGGTGACCTCCGGTGACCTGGCCGGTGCCGCCGTCGCCGGGCTCGTCCGCTCGGCGCAGGTCGAGAACCCCGGCCGGATCGTGCTCGTCGAAGGCACCGCGACGCCGGAGCAGCTCGCCGCGATCTCCGCCGCGGACGAGACGTCCGTGCGCGTCACGGGCACCGAAATCGCGGTCCCGCGCCTGGTCCGCGCCACCCCCGAGGCCGGAGAAACGCCGGAGTGGGGCACGGTGCTGCTCTCCGGCGGTACCGGCGCGCTGGGCAGGCTCGTCGCGAAGCACCTCGTGCGGCAGCACGGGGTGAAGGACCTCGTGCTCGTCAGCCGTCGCGGCCCGGACGCCGAGGGCGCCGCGGAACTCGTCGCCGAACTGGCCGAGCTGGGCGCCGAGGCGGTCGTCGTGGCCGCCGACCTCGCGAACCGCGCGAAGGTCCGTGCCCTGCTCAAGAAGTACCCGGTGAACTCGGTCGTCCACGCGGCCGGTGTGCTCGACGACGGTGTCCTCGCTTCGATGACGTCCGAGCGCATCGACGGCGTCTTCGACCCGAAGGCCCTGGCCGCCTGGCACCTGCACGAGCTGGCCGGCGACCTCACCGCGTTCGTCACGTTCTCCTCGGCCGCCGGCGTGCTGGGCGCGCCGGGCCAGGCGAACTACGCCGCCGCCAACGCCTTCCTGGACGCGCTCACCGCGGCGCGCCGCGCCGAGGGCAAGCCGGGGCACTCGCTCGCCTGGGGCATGTGGGAGTCGGCGGCCGGCATGGCCGGCGAAACCCACGGCAAGCGCGGCCTCGGCGCCTTCGGCGTGGACGAGGGCCTGGCCCTGTTCGACGCGGCGGTCGGCGCGGCGGGGGACGAGTACGTCCCGATCAAGCTCGACCTGCCCGCCCTGCGCGAGGCGGGCGGCGGCGTCCCCGACCTGCTGCGCGGCCTCGTCCCGGCGTCCCGGCGGACGGTGTCCGACCGCGAGGCGGGTGCGGACTCGCTGCTGGGCAAGCTGATCCGGCTGCCCGCGGAGAAGCGCCTCGGCCACCTGCTCGACCTGGTGGTCCAGCACTCGGCCGCGGTGCTCGGCCACGGCTCGGCCGACCTGGTCGACGCCGACCGCGCGTTCAAGGACCTCGGGTTCGACTCGCTGACCGCGGTCGAGCTGCGCAACGCGCTCAACGAGGCCACCGGCCTGACCCTGACCGCGACGCTCGTCTTCGACTACCCGACCGCGGGCGACCTCGCGGCGCACCTGCACGAGTCGCTGCTCGGCGAACTCGGTGACGCGGGAGAGCCCGAAGAGACCGCGACGGCGGCGGGTACCGACGAGCCGATCGCGATCGTCGGCATGGCCTGCCGGTTCCCCGGTGGCGTCACGACCCCGGACGAGCTGTGGGAGCTGGTCGCGGCCGGCCGCGACGGCACTTCGCGGTTCCCCGAGGACCGCTCATGGGACCTCGACTACTGGCTCGGCATGGCGGCCGCGGCGGGCAAGGAGCCCAACGGCGGGTTCGTCACCGGCGCCACCGACTTCGACGCCGGCTTCTTCGGCATCAGCCCGAACGAAGCCGTGATGATGGACCCGCAGCAGCGGATGCTCCTGGAAGCGTGCTGGGAGGCGTGCGAATCCGCGGGCATCGACCCGTTGTCGCTCAAGGGCACCGACACCGGCGTGTTCGCCGGCGTGATGCAGTCCGACTACGACCCGGGCCCGCTCGGCACGGTCGAGCACAACGGCCTCTTCCGCGGCTCCGGCGCGCTCGGCAGCGTCGTGTCCGGCCGGGTCGCCTACACCTACGGGCTCGAGGGGCCCGCGGTGTCGATCGACACCGCCTGCTCGTCTTCGCTGGTGGCGCTGCACCTGGCCGTCCAGGCCCTGCGCCAGGGTGACTGCTCGCTGGCTCTGGCCGGCGGCGTGGCCGCGCTGGTTTCCCCGGAACCGTTCGTGCACTTCGACAACAGCGGTACCGCCACCGACGGGCGGACGAAGGCCTACTCGGCCGCGGCCGACGGCGTGGGCTGGGCCGAAGGCGTCGGCCTGCTGGTCGTCGAGCGGCTCTCCGACGCCCGGCGCAACGGGCACGAGGTCCTCGCCGTCGTCCGCTCGAGCGCGGTGAACTCCGACGGCGCGTCCAACGGCCTCACCGCCCCGAACGGCCCGTCGCAGGAGCGCGTGATCAAGCGCGCGCTCAAGATCGCCGGCCTTCGCGCGGCCGACGTCGACGCCGTCGAGGGCCACGGCACCGGGACCACGCTGGGCGACCCGATCGAAGCCAACGCCCTGCTCGCCACCTACGGCCGCGACCGGTCCGACGACGAGCCGCTGTGGCTGGGGTCGGTCAAGTCCAACATCGGCCACGCGCAGGCCGCGGCCGGCGTCGCCGGGGTGATCAAGATGATCCTCGCGATGCGCCACGGCGAGCTGCCGATGACCCGCCACGGCGACGACCCGTCGCCGCACGTCGACTGGTCCGCGGGCGCCGTCCGGCTGCTCGCCGAGACGATCCCGTGGCCGGACCGGGGACACCCGCGTCGCGCCGGTGTGTCGGCTTTCGGCTACAGCGGCACCAACGCGCACGTGATCCTGGAGCAGGCCCCGCCGGCCGAAGCGGCCGAGCCGGTGCGCGCCGCGGGAGAGCGGCCGTCGGTGCTCCCGCCGTGGCTGCTGACCGCCCGCACGCCGGAAGCCCTGCCACTGCAGGCCGCCGCGCTGCTGACCCATCTGGACGAGCACCCGGACCTGGATCCCCTGGACGTGGGGTTCTCGCTGGCCGTGCGCGAGCCGGTGCTGCCCTACCGCGCCGCCGTGGTCGGAGACGACTTCGTCGCTGGTCTGACCGCGTTGGCCGCGGGTGAGGACTCGCCGATCGTCGTGCGGGGAACCGCCCGCGGCGGCAAGACGGCGTTCCTGTTCCCCGGCCAGGGCACCCAGCGGCCCGGCATGGGCCGCGAGCTGTGCGCCGCGTTCGGCGTCTTCGAGCACGCCTTCACGCAGACGAGTGCGCTCTTCGACGGCCACCTCGGCCGGTCGCTGCGCCAGGTGATGTTCGCCGAGGAGGGCTCGGCCGACGCGCAGCTGCTCGACCGGACCGCGTTCACCCAGGCCGCGCTCTTCACCATGCAGGTCGCGCTCTACCGCCTGGTCGAGTCGTGGGGCCTGCGCCCGGACGTGCTGATGGGCCACTCCGTCGGCGAGATCGCCGCGGCCCACGTTTCCGGGGTGCTCTCCCTGAAGGACGCCGTCAAGCTGGTCGCCCACCGCGGTCAGCTCATGGGGGAGCTGTCCGGCGGTGCCGTCGTCGCGGTGGAAGCCGCCGAGGACGAGGTGACGCCGCTGCTCACCGCCGCCTGCGGCATCGCGGCGATCAACGGCCCCACGTCCCTGGTGGTCTCCGGGGGCGAGTCCGACGTCCTCGCGATCGCCGAACACTTCAAGGCACAGGGCCGCCGCACCAAGCGGCTGGTGATCAGCCAGGCGATCCACTCACCGCTGCTCGACGAGATCCTGGACGAGCTGCGCGAGATCGCCGAGGAACTGACTTACGAACCCGCCCGGATCCCGGTCGTGTCCACAGTGGACGGCACCGCGGTCGCTCCGGAGCGGTGGGCCGACCCGGAGTACTGGGTGGCCAACTGCCGGAACTCCGTCCGGTTCCTCGACGGCGTCCGCGCCCTCGAAGCCGCCGGAGTCAGCCGGTACGTCGAGCTGGGCACCGACGGCACCCTCGCCGCCATGACCCAGGGCTGCCTGGCCGGTGACCCGCGCGACGCCGTGGTGATCACGCTGCGGGCCAAGACCCAGGACGAGGTCCGGGGCGCGCAGCTGGCGGCGGGACGCTTCTTCGCCCACGGCCTCGGCCTGGCCGGCGCGAAGCTGTTCCGCGGCGCCGAGCGCGTCGCGCTGCCGCCGTACGCCTTCCACCGCAGCCGGTGCTGGCCGGACGTCGACATGGAAGCCCTGCACGCGACCGGCGACCTCGCCGCGACCGGGCTCGATTCGACCGAGCACCCGCTGGTCTCCGCCGCGCTCGCGGTGGCGGGGTCGACGCAGGTGGTGCTGACCGGGCAGATCTCGGTGCACACGCACCCGTGGCTGGCCGACCACACCGTCGGTGGCACGATCGTCTTCCCGGGCGCGGGATTCGTCGAGGTGGCTGTCCGGGCCGGCGACGAGACCGGCTGCCCGCGGCTCGACGAGCTGACCCTGGAAGCGCCGCTGGTGCTGCCCGAACTGGGCAAGGTGCGGCTGCAGGTCGTCGTCGACGAGCCGGCGGCTTCCGGCCACCGCGCGGTCGCGGTGTACTCGCAGACCGACAGCGACGACCCCTGGGTCCGGCACGCCGCTGGTGTCCTGGCGCCCGCCGCGGGTGCTGAGCCGGGTGGGCTGACGGCCTGGCCGCCCGCCGACGCCGAGCCGGTTTCCCTGGACGGGCTGTACGAAGGATTCGCCGCCGCCGGGCTCGGCTACGGGCCCGCGTTCCAGGGCCTGTCCGCGGCTTGGACCCGCGACGGCGAGGTGTTCGCCGAGGTCGTCGCGGCCGAGGCCGTTGCCGGGTTCGGGCTGCACCCGGCCGTCCTCGACGCGGCCCTGCACGCGATCGGCCTCTGCGACACCGTGACGGTCGCGGGCGGGTTGCCGTTCGCGTGGACGGGCGTCGAGCTGCACGCGGCGGGCGCGTCCCGGCTGCGGGTGCGGGTCGTCCCGCTCGGCGCCGACTCGGTGTCCCTCGAACTGGCGGACCAGACGGGCCGCCCGGTCGCTTCGGTCGGCTCGCTCGTGCTGCGGGCCGCGGCGACGGGCGTCGCGGTGACGCGGCCGCCCAAGTCCTTGCACGGCTGGGCGTGGCAGCAAGTGCCCGTGCCCACCGGTCCGGTCGCCGACGTCGAGATCCTGGATCTGTCCACTTCGGACTCGGTGGCGGAGACCCTGTCCCGGGTGCTCGACCGGGTGCGGGACCGGCTGAGCGGGTCGCAGGCCACGGTGGTGGTGGTCACCCGCGGCGCGGTCGCGCTCGACGGCGAGGACGTCACCGATCTGGCCGGCGCGGCCGTGTGGGGCCTGATCCGCTCCGCGCAGTCCGAGAACCCCGGCCGGTTCGTGCTCGCCGACATCGACGCGCACGCCGGTTCGGCGGCCGTCCTGCCGCGGCTCGTGGCCACCGGGGAACCGCAGCTCGTCGTCCGCGACGGCGTCGCGTACGGCGGCCGGCTGACCCGGCTCGCGCCGTCCACCGAAGGGCCCGCGTCGGAGTTCGACGGCACCACGCTCGTCACCGGAGCGACCGGCGCGCTCGGTTCGCGACTGGTGCGGCACCTGGTCACCGAGCACGGCGTCCGGAAGCTGGTGCTCGTCAGCCGCCGGGGCGCGGCTCCCGGCCAGGTCGAGGAGCTGACCGAGCTGGGCGCGGACGTCACGGTCGCCGCGTGCGACGCCGCCGATGCCGACGCGCTGGCGGAAGTGCTCGCCGAGCACCCGGTGACCGCGGTGGTGCACCTGGCGGCCGTGGTGGACGACGCGACCCTGCCGTCCCTGACCCCCGAGCGGCTGGCCGCCGTCCTGCGGCCCAAGGTCGACGCGGCGCTCAACCTGCACCGGCTGACGTCGAACCTGAAGGCGTTCGTGCTGTTCTCGTCGGTCGCCGGGCTCCTGGGCAACGCCGGTCAGGGTGCGTACGCCGCCGCGAACAGCTTCCTCGACGGACTGGCCGCGCACCGGCGTGCCCAGGGAATGCCCGCGCAGTCCCTCGCGTGGGGGCTGTGGGAGGCGACCGCGGGGCTGTCCGAAGTGGACCGGACGCGGATGGCGCGCACCGGTCTGTCGCCACTGTCCACAGAGGAAGGGTTGGCGCTGTTCGACGCGGCCGTCGCCCGGCCGGAGGCCCTGCTGGTGCCGATGAAGGTCGACACCGGTTCGGAGGCGGGCGACGTCCCGCCGGCGTTCCGGGCGCTGGTGCCGCAAACGCGGCGGACGGCGTCAGGAACGTCGGTGGGTGGTCCGTCGCTGAAGGAGCGCCTGGCCGGGCTCGAACCGCTGCGGCGGGAGCGGGCCGTGCTCGACCTCGTCCTGGACCGGACCGCGGGCCTGCTCGGCTACGCCGGCGGCAGCGCGATCGAGGCACAGCGGCACTTCCTGGAGTCCGGTTTGGACTCGCTGACCGCCGTCGAGCTGCGCAACGGGCTCAACGAGGACACCGGGCTGCGGCTGCCGCCGACCGTCGTCTTCGACCACCAGACGCCCGCGGGGCTGGCCGCGCACCTGCTGTCCGAACTGGACGGTGACGTCGTCGTGGCGGTGCGGGCCGCGGAACCCGACGCGCTGGCGGACGTCTTCGCCGACGCGGTGCGGGCCGGTCGCGTCGAGGACGGGCTGAGCATGCTGGCCGCGGTGGCCAACCTCCGGCCGGCGTTCACCTCGCCCGCCGACATCGACGGCCTGCCGGCCCCGGTGCGGCTGAAGGAAGGCACGGCCGGGGCCGAGCTGTTCTGCTTCAGCACGCCGGTCGCGACCGGCGGGGTCTACCAGTACGCGAAGCTGGCCGCCGGCTTCGGCGACGACCGGGAGCTGCACGCCGTGCCGATGCCCGGTTTCCTGCCGGGAGAAGCACTTCCGGCGACGTCGGAGGCGATCGTCGAGGTGCTGGCGGAGAGCCTGCGCAAGTCCGCGGGCGACCGGCCGTTCGCGCTGCTCGGGTACTCCTCGGCGGGCATCCTGGTGCACGCGGTGGCGGAGTGCCTGGAACGCGGCGGAACCCCGGCGGCGGGCATCGTCCTCCTGGACACGTACGTGATCAACGGCGACGACGCGATCGGCGACGGCGCGGCGGACCTGGCGAAGGGCATGCTGGCGAACGAATCCCAGTACGGCTCGTTCGACCGGGCGAAGCTGACGGCGATGGCCCGCTACATGGACCTGCTGCCCGGCATCGCGATCGGCGGCATCTCGACGCCGTCGTTGCTGGTCCGCGCCGGGGAGCCGTTCGACGCGGAGGCCCGCAACTGGCAGACGACGTGGTCGCACGCGGACGACGTGCGCATCGCGAAGGGGCACCACTTCACGCTGATCGACACCGACGCCCCGACCACGGCGGCCACGGTGGCCGACTGGCTCGCGGGCCTGGACTGACGCGGTCGTGAGTGAGAAACAGTGTTAGAACCCTGTTTCTCACTCACGACAAGCCGCGGCAGACCCGGGTCAGAAGATGCTCGCCATCCCGGCCACGCCGGCCAGCACGGGCTCGAGCCCGGCCGTCAGGAACGCTTCGCGGTCCTCGGCGGTGACCGGGTACCGGCCGTCGGACACCAGGGCCGCCAGCTCGTCCGACCCGTGCCGGGGCAGGTGGAGCGCCAGGTGGTCGCGCACGGCCGCCGCTTCGGCGGGCGCCGCCGGGGTGGCCAGGCGGACGGCCGCGGCGGTGGCGAACCCCGTCACCATCGTTTCGCAGCCGAGCAGGTGCTCACCGCGGACACCCGCGGCGGCACACGCCCGCAGGAGGAGCTCGGTCCACGCCAGGCGGTTCGGGGTCACCGGGTCGCCGCGCATCGGCAGGTCCAGCAGCCAGGTCCGGCTCAGCAGCCGGTCGAGCACCGCCCGCGTCCAGTCCCGGACGTCGGCACGCCAGTCGCCCGACGACGCGAGCCCCTCGGGCGGCGGGCCCCAGCCCGCGTCGGCGAGCAGGACCGTCAGCTCCTCCTTGGAGCTCACGTACCGGTACAGCGCGTTGGTCGTCACGCCCACCTCGTGGGCGATGTTCGGCAGCGAGGCGTTCGCCACGCCCTCGGCGTCGGCGAGTCCCACGGCCGCCGCGACGATCTGCGCCACCGAGTGCGACGGCTTGGGCCCGCGGCGGGGCGGCGGCGTGCCGCCCCAGGCCAGTGTCATCCCGGGGGGCAGCTCCGGGGTGGTGTCCCTGTCCAGCATGGTGCGTCTTCCCTGGCGAGTGCTCCGGCAGTAAACTGTGAGAGTCTTACACTGATTTGGGCGGAGGGCGAGCGACGTGAGCGAGAACAGGCCGGTGGCCACGGCCGTCGGCCGGCTCCTGTGGCCGGAGCGTACGCGGGTCACCGAGCTGGATCGCAAGCTCGCCCTCACGCGGATCGAGCACGACCGCGCCGAGGGCCGGTGCCCCGACGCCGAGGTCAGGCTCGCCCGCGTGCGGCTGGCCACGACGCAGGCGGCGCTGGACAGCGCGGTCGCCGGCCGGTCCGAATCCGCGGTGCCGCCCATCCTGGAAGCCGCCCCGCGGGTCGGGCTCGCGGTCTGGGCCGTGGTCAGCGTGGTCAACCTGGTGGTCTACCTGGTCCTCGGGATGGCGAACGGCCAGTGGGACGGGCCGTGGGTGCTGTGGCCGGTGCTCGGCGGCGGCCTGCTGGTGCTCGGCCTGTGGTCCACGCGGGAGCGGGACCGCCGGATGCGGCTGGGCGAGTAGGGGCGACCCCTGTTCCCGGTCACCGGGGTCCGGGTTCCCCTCGGCGCGGGACTGCGTTAAACTATGCAACCCATACACAGTTTTGTTCGTACCTGAGATCGGGGGCCGAGATGGCCGAGACGACAGACGGTTCCACGACCGGGGGGCGCACGGCCCTCAAGGTGGTCACGATCGTGTGGCTCGCCGGCACCGGCATTCACCTGCTGATCTGGCTGATCATGTGCTTCGCGACGCTCAGCCTGCACTCGCCGTTCTTCATCTGGCCGCTGATCGGCGGCGCGGTCATCGTGGTGCCCTGGTACCTCGCGACCCGCAACCGCTCGACCGAACGGATCGCCCGGGGATGACTACCTTGACGACCACCGGTTCGCCCGTCCGGCTGGACTCGGTGAAGAAGACGTACGGGCGCGGCGAGAGCGGCGTGGTCGCGCTCGCCGGGGTCAGCGTGGAGTTCCCCGCCGGCAGCTTCACCGCCGTGATGGGGCCTTCGGGGTCCGGCAAGAGCACCCTGCTGCACTGCGCCGCCGGGCTCGACCGGCCCGACGAGGGCAGCGTCACGCTCGTCGGCGTCGACCTCAAGGGCCGCAACGAGACCCAGCTGACCGAACTGCGCCGCGAGCACGTGGCGTTCGTTTTCCAGTCCTTCAACCTGATGCCCGCGCTCAACGTCGAGGAGAACATCACCCTCCCGATGCTGCTGGCGGGCAAGGAACCGGACCGGGCGTGGATCGCGCAGGTCGTCGAGCGGGTCGGCCTGTCGCAGCGGGTCGGGCACCGTCCCGGCGAGCTGTCCGGCGGCCAGCAGCAGCGCGTGGCGATCGCCCGCGCGCTCGCCGGCCGCTCGGCGGTGACCTTCGCCGACGAGCCGACCGGCGCCTTGGACACGACCACCGCGCTCGAGGTGCTCGGGCTGCTGCGCGAGCTGGCCGACGCCGGCCAGACGATCGTCATGGTCACCCACGACCCGGTCGCCGCGTCGTTCGCCGACGAGGTGCTCTTCCTGGTGGACGGGCAGATCGTGACCAAGATGGCCACCCCGGCCGTCGAGATGGTCGCCGCGGAGCTGGCGCGTCTCGGTGCCCAGGCCAAGCAGGCGAGGGGGCGGCAGTGAGCCCGCGGCGGGTGGTCCTGCGGATGGCGCTGGCCAGCCTGCGGTTCCGCGCGGCCGCCTCGCTGGCGACGCTCGTCGCGGTCCTGGTCGGCTGCTCGCTGCTGATCGCGTGCGGCGGCCTGTTCGAAACGGCGCTCTCGCTCGACGCCCAGCCGCAGCGGCTGGCGGCCGCGCCGGTCGTCGTGACCGGTTCGGCCGGGTTCAAGCTGCCGGACGAGGAGTCGCAGGTCGTTCCCTACGGAGAGCGCTCCGGCATTCCGGCCGGGCAGCTGGCCCAGCTCGCGTCGGTGCCGGGCGTGCGGCAGGTCGTGCCGGACACCACGTTCGCCGCGGTCGTCGTCACCGGGTCCGGTCCGCAGAGCGCCGACGCTCCGCTCGCCGGGCACGGCTGGGACTCCGCCGCGCTCGCGCCTTACTCCCTTGTGGACGGTGCGCAGCCGCACACCCCGGGCCAGGTCGTGCTCGACGAGGCTTCGGCCCAGGCCGCGGGAGTCCGCACCGGGGGCCAGGTCCCCATCGCCGTGAACGGCGCGCCGCCACGGGACTTCGTGGTCACCGGGATCGCGCACGCGGACACGGTCGGCCCCGCCTTGTTCTTCTCACCCGCCGACGCCCAGCAGTTCTCGGTGCACCCCGGCACGGTCGACCTGGCCGGGATCTTCCCCGCCGACGGCGTGGACGCCGGTGAGCTCGCCGCCCGGATCGCCGAGCGCGTGCCCGGGCTGAACGTGCTGACCGGCGCGGACCGCGGGTCCGCCGAGTTCCCCGGCATCGACGGCGCCCAGCTGCCGCTGATCCTGCTCGCCGGCGTGTTCGGCGGCATGGTCCTGGTGGTCATGGCGCTGGTGGTGTCGGCGACGATCAGCCTCACCGTGCGGCAGCGGCAGCAGGAGCTCGCGCTCCTGCGGGCGACCGGCGCGACCCCGCGTCAGGTGCACCGGATGGTGCTCGCCGAGACGATGGTGGTGGCGGCGCTGGGTGCTCTCGCCGGGCTGGCCGGCGGCCGTTTCATCGGCGCGGAGATCTTCAGCTTCACCACGGGCAACGGGATGCTGCCGCCCCAGCTGGAGTTCCAGCAGGGGATCATCGCCTTCGGCGGCGGTCTCGTGCTTTCGCTCGCGATTTCGTTCGCCGCCGCGTGGTTCGCCGCGCTGCCGGCGGCGCGGGCCCGGCCGCTGCAGGCGCTCGTCGAGGCGTCCATCCCGCCCGCGAAGGTGAACGACGTCCGCCGCTTCGGCGCGAAGGTGTTCGCCGGGGTGACCGTGCTGCTGGCCGTCGCGACCCTGTTCATGCCGGTCGACATCGCCTCCGCCGTGTGCGGTCCCGCCGTGCTCACCGGCTCGATCGCCGTCGCGCTGATCGGCCCCGAGCTGATGGCGTTCGTCGCGACCCGCTTCGGCCCGCTGATCCGGCGGGTCGGCGGCCGGGACGCGGTGCTCGCGGTGATCAACTCGCGGACCCGGGCGGTGACGTTCGCCGCCGTGCTGACCCCGATCACGCTGGCCACCGCGGTCGCGCTCGGCAACGTCTACGCCGAAACCACGCAGCAGCACGCGATCATCGGTGCCTACGCCGACCAGTTGCGGGCCGACGCGGTGGTGACCAGCGGCACCGGCGCCGTCTCGCCCGCGCTGGCCGACGCCGTCCGGCAGGCGCCGGGCGTCGGGTCGGTGTCGCCGCTGGTGACCAGCCAGGGCTGGATCGAAGAGCCCTACGACGGCAACGGCAGCGACCCGGGCCGGCTGCTCGGCCTCGACGTCCGTGACGCGAACGGCGTGCTGGCGACGCCGGTGACGTCCGGCTCGCTGGGGGAGCTCACCGGGGAGACGGTGGCGCTGCCCGAAGGCATCGCGGACGACCTCGACCTGAAGCTCGGCGATCAGATCACCATGCGCCTCGGCGACGGCGCGCAGGCGAAGGTTCGCATCGTCGCGTTGCTGGACAGCCCGTCGGGCTACCCCAGCATCGTGCTGCCGGCCGCGCTGCTCGCCCCGCACACGACGTCGGGCGTGGCGAACCGGCTGCTGGTCCGCGCGGCCGACGGACAGGACGCTGCCGCGGTCGTCTCGGCGGTCACCACGGCGACGGCGAACTGGCCGGGCGCCACCGTCGGCGACTCCGACGCGGTCACCGAAAGCTTCGCGGCCAGTGCCGACATCGAGGCGATGATCCACTACCTGCTGGCCGTGCTGGCGATCGCGTACGCGGCGATCGCGGCGGTGAACACGCTCGCCGTGGCGGTGCTTTCGCGGCGGCGCGAGTTCGGCGTGCAGCGGCTCGCGGGTGCGCGGCGGGGACAGGTCCGGTCGATGCTGATGATCGAGGGCGGCATCCTCGCCGTGCTCGGCCTGGTGCTCGGCACGGGGATCTCGCTGTTCACGGTGATTCCCATGGCGCTCTCGTCCGGCACCATCGTGCCGGTCGGCCCGCTGTGGGTGTTCCTCGCGGTGATCGCCGCGGTGTTCCTGATCGTCTGGCCGGTCACCGCGCTCTCCTCGCGGCTGGCGATGCGGCGCAGCCCGATCGAAGCGGTGACGCTGCCGGGGCAATAGCGATTCATAGGGGTTAGCGGGCCGGCCCGGTGCGGATAGTGTCGAAATCGACTATCCGCACCGGGCCGGCCCGGTTTCCTTTTCTGGAGTGGATCCCCATGCGCGTACTCCTGGCCGCCCCGCCGTCGCCCGCGCGGCTGCACAACCTCGTTCCCCTCGCGTGGGCACTGCGGACCGCCGGCCACGACGTGAAGATCGCCGGACGGACATCGTTCGTCGACGAGATCCTTCGCACGGGGTGCGTCGCCGTCGACCTCGGCACCTCGGAGTCCGCGGCGCTGACCGAGTTCGCCGAGCTGTGGGGGCCCGACGTCGTGGTCTCCTCCCCGGGGGCCCCGGCTTACGGTGGCGACACGGTCCGGGTGCTGGGCCCGCTGGACGAGACCGGCCCGGGCGCGTTCGACACGGTGCCACCGTCGCTGAGGGACGCTTCGGACGCCCGCCCGGTCCGGCACGTGCCGTACTTCGGCCCGGTCGTGGTGCCGGAATGGTTGCGCCGCAAGGCAAGGCGCGACCGGGTGCTGCTGTCTCTGGCCGACGCGACCCTGGCCGGTCCGGTGTTCGACGCCGTCGCCGGTCTGGCGGCCGAGGTCGTCTGGGCGACGGAGTCCGCCCCGGCCGGTGTGTCGATGCCGCCGAACGTCCGCCTGGTCGACACGGCGCCCCCGGCGGCACTCCTGCCGACGTGCTCAGCGGTCGTCCACGACGGCGACGCATCCCTCGCCCTCGCGGCGGCGACGCACGGTGTGCCGCAGCTTTCCCTGACGGAGACGGCGATCGGCGCTCGCATCGCGGCGGTCGGCGCCGGGCTGGTGGGGTCCGCGGACGGCGTCGCGGAGCTGGCTGCGCTGAGTGCCGCGGCGACCGCGTTGCGGGACGAGATCGCCGCCCTGCCGGCGCCGCGCGAGCTGGTCGGCGCGCTGACCCGCTGATTGTGGGGCCGTTAGGGGTGGGGCGGCACAAAGACCGTCGGTAGCGTTTTCGGCGTGGCACCTTCCACTCTTTTCCGCGGTCAGGTGGTCGATTACGTGAATACCGTTTTCCAGGGGGTAATGGCGTGAGCGCCGAAAACGAGCGGAAACTGCTCGACTACCTCAAGCGCGCGACCGCCGACCTGCGCGAGGCCAAGGGCGCCCTGCAGGAGGTCCGGCGGCGCGACAGCGAGCCGATCGCGATCGTCGGCATGGACTGCCGCTATCCCGGCGGCGTCTCCTCCGCCGACGACCTCTGGGAGCTGGTCGGCACCGGGACCGACGCCATCGGCGCGTTCCCGGCCGACCGCGGCTGGCCCCTCGACCGCCTCTACGACCCGGCGGGGGAGCGGCCCGGCACCACGAACACGCGCGAAGGCGGCTTCCTGCGCGACGCCGCGGAGTTCGACCCCGAGTTCTTCGGGATCTCGCCCCGCGAAGCGCTCGGCATGGACGCCCAGCAGCGGCTGCTGCTGGAGACGTCGTGGACGGCGCTGGAGCGGGCGGGCATCGTCCCGGAAACCTTGCGCGGCAGCAGCACCGGCGTCTTCGCCGGCGTGATGTACCACGACTACCTCGGCCACGCGGCCGCCGGCAGCGTCGTCTCCGGCCGGGTCGCCTACGCGCTCGGCCTGGAAGGCCCCGCGGTCTCGGTCGACACCGCCTGCTCGTCGTCCCTGGTCGCCCTGCACTGGGCCACGCAGGCGCTGCGCCGCGGCGACTGCTCGCTGGCCCTCGTCGGCGGCGTCACGGTGATGGCCACCCCCGAAACGTTCGTCTACTTCACCGAGCAGCGCGGCCTGTCCGACGACGGCCGCTGCAAGGCCTTCGCCGCGGGTGCCGACGGCACCGGCTGGGGCGAAGGCGTCGGCGTGCTCGTCGTCGAGCGCCTCTCCGACGCCCAGCGCCTCGGCCACGAGATCCTCGCGGTCGTCCGCGGCAGCGCGGTCAACTCCGACGGCGCTTCCAGCGGCCTGACCGTCCCCAACGGACCGGCCCAGCAGCGCGTGATCCGCCAGGCCCTTGCCACCGCCGGACTGTCCACAGCGGACGTCGACCTCGTCGAAGGGCACGGCACCGGCACGAAGCTCGGCGACCCGATCGAGGCGCAGGCGCTGCTGGCCACCTACGGCCAGGACCGCCCGGCGGACCAGCCCCTGTGGCTCGGCTCGCTCAAGTCCAACATCGGGCACACCCAGGCGGCCGCGGGCGTCGGCGGCGTGATCAAGGTCGTGCAGGCCATCCGGCACGGCGTCCTGCCGAAGACCCTGCACGTGGACACGCCGTCGCCGCACGTCGACTGGTCGGCCGGCGCGGTGGAACTGCTCACCGAGGCCCGCGAGTGGCCCGCGGCCGACCGGCCCCGCCGCGGCGCGGTGTCGTCGTTCGGCATCAGCGGCACCAACGCCCACGTGATCATCGAGCAGGCCGAACCCGCCGCCGAAGCGCCCTCGGGAGCTGACGTCCCGGTGGTCGCGTGGCCCGTCTCGGCGGACACCGCGGACGCTGTCGCCGCTCAGGCCCAGCAGCTCGTGGACCACGAGGGAGACCTGGCGGACATCGGGTTCTCGCTGGCCACGACCCGCTCGGC